>JAFTKJ010000015.1 GCA_017453305.1 Clostridia bacterium | reverse complement strand
GTGTGGGCAAACTTAACTTCACTTGTGCGTAGCACAAACTTCACTGCGTAGCAACTTCACTTTTGCGATAGCAAAAACATCACCAACAGAAAAAGAGAGGACATTTCGGCTATGACCGATTTGTTCTCTCTTTCTGCTTGTTATATGAGTTTGGGCTTAGCCCATTCGCGTTTGACTAGTCAAATGCGATGCTTGCACTTTTGTCAAAATGTTAATTCTCCGCTAAGGACATCACCCTATTTGCTCGGGGAGGTCTTTTGACGTGCGCAACCGGCGACGTGCGAGCTTAAAGCCCCATGCCCTCGTAGGCAAGGTCGCGCAGGAGCGGATGAATAAAGTGATATGCGTAATTGCAACCCAGGACCTCTGTTGCAAAGAAGATGGATACGCGGTTGGTGGGGTCTACCAGGGCAAAGGATGCTGCGGCACCGTCCCAACCGAATTCTCCCTTCGCGGAACGCGCGTTTGAGATGTGAGGCTCTACGTGTGCTCTGCCGCAAAGTCCCCAGCTGTAGCCATACAGACGGGAGGGATTAAAGTCGGGGCGAACGCTATCAGGCAGATACCCGTTTCCAAGCATTGCCACGGTCTTTGGATTGAGCACGCAATAACCGTTCGGTGACGTTCCGCCGCAGGCGAGTGCTGTCAAAAGCTTCATGTAATCGTCGACCGAGGTGACAAGACCTGCACCGCCGCTGTCATAGCGGTCGGAGTAGCGATAGGTGGGGGTGTGATAGTCGGGCAGATGCTCAGCACGATACAGTCCGTGACGATATTGATAAACGGCGCTCAAACGCTCACGCTTTTCTTCCGGGATATGGTAGTGCGTGTCCTTCATCCCCAGTGGATCAAAGATATACTTTTGCATGTAGTCTGCAAAGCGCATGCCGGAGACCTCCTCCACCACCGCCGCCAGCACGTCGTGGCACAGGCTGTAGGCGTAATGTGTACCGGGCTCAAAGTTCAGCGGCTGCTTTGCAAGCTCGTCAACAAACTCGCGCGTAGTCATATGTGGATGCGCGGCTCTGAAGTCCTTCAAGGTCCCCTTGTTGGCATCGTAGTCCAAGCCACCCGTCATGGTAAAAAGGTGCAGGACTGTCATTGCATTCTGCGCGGGCTGAATGCTGCCGTCGCGTTGCTTGACGGTGAGTTCTTTGTAAGAAGGAAGATAATCGGAAACGGGCGCGTCCAGGCAAAGCTTACCCTCCTGCACCAGGCGCATAGCGGCAATGCAGGTTGCTATTTTGGAAATGGAGAATACCCAGTACAGATCGTTTTCACTTACGGGGCGAGTCTTTTCGGCATCGGCATAGCCTGCGCGTGCGCGAAAGACCTCGTGCCCGTCCTTGGCGACCGAAATATCACACGCGGGGAAGCCGCGGGAGGGGAGAGAAACGATCAAATCATTCAATTTTTGAAAATTCATAGCCGTATCCTTTCTTGATAAGATGAAAGCGAAGTTTTGTTCCATAAATTATTATAACATGTCGATTTGACGAAGTCAACCGCTGTGAAAAAAATAAAAAAATAAAAAAATGAATTTTTTTTACAAAAAAGGCTTGACAATTGACAAAAAACATGATAAAATATTAAACTGCATTATAATCGCTCGTATTGTGGAAACTTTGGTGAATGTGTAAAAATGTGCTATCGTCAAAATGCACAAAAACCGGATGTCAAAAGTGCTCCGCATACTGAATGTGATTTTTCCCCGCGCGTTATCATGATTTGAATGGAGTGATTGAATTAATGATCAAAGTAAAAGATCAAAAGCTTGGTCAGAACGTGAGAAAAAGCTTCTCCGGCTCTCGGTTTGATTACCCACTGCCCAATTTGGTGGAGATCCAAACCAAGTCCTATGAATGGTTTAAAAAGGAAGGCTTGATGGAGGTTTTGCGTGATGCATCGCCGATTACCGACACGTACGGCAACCTTGTCATCGAGTTCATTTCCTATACCTTGGACGAAGAGCATCCGAAGTATCCCGTTGAGGAGTGCAAGGAGCGTGACGTCAACTACGCCGCACCCTTGAAGGTAAACGTCCGTTTGACCAACAAACAAACGGGTGAAGTCAAGCAAGCAGATATATTTATGGGAGATTTCCCGTTGATGACCGAGACGGGTACGTTCGTAATCAACGGTGCTGAGCGTGTAATCGTATCTCAGATCATCCGTTCTCCCGGTATGTATTATGCTTCCGAAATCGATAAGGCAGGTAAGAAGACCTACGCTTCCACAGTAATTCCTTATCGCGGTGCGTGGCTGGAGTATGAAATTGATGCGGCAGGCGTAGCATACGTTCGCATCGATAAAAACCGCAAGCTGCCCCTGACGATGTTCATTCGCGCCCTCGGTTACGAGAGCCGCGAGGCAATCTTTGAGCTGTTTGGTGAAGACGAGCACTTGAAGAATACCTTTGATAAGGATGAAAGCGAGGAGCTTGCCGCACAAAGCCGTTCTACTGCTGAGGTGGAGGCACTGAAGGAGATCTACAAAAAGCTCCGTCCCGGTGAGCCCCCCACAGAGGAAGCAGCACGTACGTTGCTCAATAACTATTTCTTCGATCCCAAGCGCTATGACATCGCGCCTGTAGGTCGTTACAAATTTGATAAAAAGATGGCAGTGCACAACCGTATTGCCAACCGCCGTCTGGCTGCAGATGCCGTCAGCCCCTTTACGGGTGAGGTCATCCTGGAGGCAGGCGAGGTCGTAACTCCTCAAATGGCTCGTGAAATCGAGCATGCAGGTGTCAACGTGATCATGATCTCTCTTGACAACGGTGACGTTGTAAAGGTCATGGGTAACAACACGGTGAACCCCTTGTACGTTCTGGGTGAGGATCTGAAGGATTGCGGTGTGCGCGAAAAGGTTCGCATTCCCGTACTGATGGAGATCATGGAGGCTTGCGAGGGTGATCTGGATGCAATTAAAGCAGCCGTAAAGGACCGTCTTGCCGACCTGTGCCCCAAGTGCCTGACCATTGACGACGTTCTGGCGTCCATCAACTACTTGTTGGGCTTGACGCACGACGTTGGCAACGTGGACGATATCGACCACCTGGGCAACCGTCGTATCCGCTCGGTCGGTGAGCAGCTGCAGAATCAGCTCCGCATCGGCTTTGCGCGTATGGATAAGATCATTAAGGAAAGAATGGCAACCCAGGACAACGAAAAGCTTACCGTTCAGGCGCTGATCAACATTCGTCCCGTTACCACTGCAATCCGCGAGTTCTTTGGTTCCAGCCAGCTGTCTCAGTTCATGGACCAGAACAACCCGCTGGCAGAGCTGAGCCATAAGCGCCGTTTGTCGGCACTCGGTCCCGGCGGTCTTTCCCGTGACCGTGCATCCTTCGACGTGCGTGACGTTCACTACACCCAGTACGGCCGTATCTGCCCGATCGAGTCTCCCGAAGGTCCTAACATCGGTCTGATTTCTTACCTTTCCACTTATGCACGCATCTCCGATTACGGCTTTATCGAGGCACCCTACCGTAAGGTGGAGCACATCGATAACGGCGATGGCACCTTCCGCCATCACGTCACCGACGAGGTGGAGTACATGACTGCCGATACCGAGGATCACTATATCGTTGCACAGGCAAACGAGCCTTTGGACGAGAATGATTGCTTTGTTAACGCAAAGGTCATCGGACGTGATAAGACCGAGATCGTTGAGGTCGACGCTATGGACGTTGACTATATGGACGTTGCCCCCAGAATGCTGGTATCCGTGGCGTCTGCAATGATCCCCTTCCTTGAAAACGACGATAACACCCGTGCACTGATGGGTTCGAACATGCAGAAGCAGGCAGTTCCGCTTCTGGTCAACGACTCTCCTATCGTCGGAACGGGTATGGAGCACAAGGCAGCGCTGGATTCCGGCGTTGTGATCATGGCGGAGAGAGCCGGATACGTTGAAAGCGTACAGGCTGACCGCATCGTGATCGCGTGCGACAACGGTGTCAAGGATATTTACACACTTTTGAAGTTCAAGAGAACCAACCAGGGTACGTGCTTCAATCAGCGGCCCATCGTTTCCAAGGGTGACTACGTGGAGGCAGGACAGGTGATTGCCGACGGTCCCGCAACCAGCCGGGGCGAGATCTCCTTGGGTAAGAACGCGCTGATCGGCTTTATGACCTGGGAAGGTTATAACTACGAGGACGCAGTCCTTTTGAATGAAAGATTGGTACGCGACGACGTTTATACTTCGTTGCATATCGAGGAATATACACACGAAGCAAGAGATACCAAGCTCGGACCCGAGGAAATCACCCGCGAGATCCCGAACATCGGTGACGACGCATTGCGCGATCTGAACGCTGAGGGTATCGTTAAGAAGGGAACCGAGGTCCGCTCCGGCGACATCCTGGTTGGTAAGATCACCCCCAAGGGCGAGACCGAGCTTACCGCCGAGGAAAGATTGCTCCGCGCGATCTTCGGTGAAAAGTCCCGTGAGGTGCGTGATACCTCCCTGCGCCTGGCGCACGGTGAATCCGGTATTGTTGTAGACGTTCGCGTCTTCTCTCACGAACAGGGCGATGAGCTTCCCGCAGGTGTCAACAAGGTCGTAAAGGTCTATATCGCACAAAAGCGTAAGATCTCCGTGGGAGATAAGATGGCAGGCCGTCACGGTAACAAGGGTGTCGTTTCCCGCATTCTGCCTCCCGAGGATATGCCTTTCTTGCCCGACGGTACGCCGCTTGATATCGTGCTCAACCCCCTGGGCGTTCCTTCCCGTATGAATATCGGTCAGGTGCTTGAGGTCCACTTGGGTATTGCCGCAAGAAAGCTTGGCTGGAAGATCATGACTCCCGTCTTTGGCGGAGCCAACGAAAAGGATATTCTTGAATGCCTTGAGGCAGCAGGAATGCAAAGAGACCTGTTCCCGCTGGAGAACCCCGAGGGCAAGGCGCTTTACGAGGAGCTCACCGACGAGGAGACCGGCGTAAAGTCGTTGCGCGTTCTCTCTGATGAGGAGCGTGCGGACGAGGCGTTTATGAGCGCCCTGCGCGCAGAAAAGCGCTTGAAGATTTTGGACGGTAAGACCATTCTGTACGACGGTCGTACCGGCGAGCCCTTCGATAACCCCGTAACGGTCGGTATCATGTACTACCTCAAGCTTCACCATCTGGTTGACGATAAGATCCATGCACGTTCCAACGGTCCTTACTCCTTGGTAACGCAGCAGCCCTTGGGCGGTAAGGCTCAATTCGGCGGTCAGCGTTTTGGAGAAATGGAGGTTTGGGCACTGGAGGCTTACGGTGCAGCATATACCCTGCAGGAGATCCTGACGGTCAAGTCCGACGACATCAACGGACGTCGCCGTGCTTACGAGGCAATCATCAAGGGTCAGAACATTCCCACTCCCGGAGTGCCCGAGTCCTTTAAGGTCATGGTCAAGGAGCTTCAATCCCTGGCACTTGACATCCGCGTACAGGATAAGGAAGGCAACGACATCGAGCTTTCCAACCTTTGCAACGACGAGGAGCCTTCGATCAATCGCGCCGATAAGGATGCGATCGATGCAGTTCTCGGTCAGCGCGCAACCGATGAGGAATTGCGCCGTTCCTTCCTGATGGAGGATGAAAACGGAGAGCTGATTGAGGAGGAAGAGGAAGAGTACGATTCCGAACTCTCGGAAGAGGATGAAGAGGACGAATTCTTTGCTACGGCAGAAGAACTGATGGATTCCTCCTTTGACGATGAGGATTGACCTGATCAAGCATTAACGATTTGATTCGCGCAAACGGCGCGAATGCCGGACCGTGGGAGGGGAAGTTCCTCCCGCGATCCGCCTGAATATAGATAGAAAGGGTTCATGGTTATAACTGTGGAGCATAACGAATTTTATTCTATAAAAATTGGGTTGGCGTCTTCGGACATGATCCGCGAGTGGTCTTACGGTGAGGTCAATAAGCCCGAGACCATCAACTACAGAACGCTCAAGGCAGAGATCGGTGGATTGTTCTGCGAGCGTATCTTCGGTCCCAGCAAGGATGGCGCTTGTATGTGCGGTAAGTATAAGAACTCGCACAGCAGAGAGATCATCAAATGCGAAAAGTGCGGCGTTGACGTAACCACCAAAAAGGTACGCCGCGAGAGAATGGGACACATCGAATTGGCGTCTCCCGTATCTCATATCTGGTATTTCAAGGCAGTTCCTTCCCGTATGGCTTTGGTGTTGGATATGTCCCCCAAGGCTTTGGAGCAGGTGCTCTATTTTGCGGAAAACGTCGTATTGGATCCCGGTAATACCCCCTTGGAAAAGGGTTTGGTCATGTCCGAGAAGCAGTACGTTGAGTACCGCGAGCTGTACGGCAACGAGTTCCGTGCAGGCATGGGCGCTGAGGCAATCAAGGAGCTGTTGCAGGGCATTGACGTAGAGGCACTGGCAGAGTCCCTGAAGCAGGAGCTTGCACAAGCATCCGGTCAGAAGAAGACGCGTGTGATCAAGAGACTCGAGGTCGTGGAGGCGTTCCGTAAATCCGGAAACCACCTGGATTGGATGATCCTTGACGCAATTCCCGTTCTTCCTCCCGAAATTCGCCCGATGGTACAGCTGGACGGTGGACGTTTTGCATCCTCCGACCTCAACGAGCTTTACCGTCGCGTCATCAGCCGTAACAACCGCCTCAAGAAGCTGATGGAGATCCGTACCCCCGAGATCGTCATTCGCAATGAGAAGAGAATGCTGCAGGAGGCAGTAGACGCGCTGATCGATAACGGCAAGCGCGGCAAGCCCGTAACGGGTCCCTCCAACCGTCCGCTCAAGTCGCTCTCCGAAATGCTGCGCGGTAAGCAAGGTCGCTTCCGTCAGAACCTGCTCGGTAAGCGCGTGGACTATTCCGGACGTTCGGTTATCGTCGTAGGTCCGAACCTGAAGATCTATCAGTGCGGTCTGCCCAAGGAAATGGCAATCGAGCTGTTCAAGCCCTTTGTTATTAAGCGCCTTGTTGAAATGAGCAAGGCGACCAACGTCAAGGACGCACAGAAGAAGATCGACCGCGCATACGATCCCGCAAACGCTTGCGTTTGGGATGCGCTTGAAAACGTTATCAAGGAGCACCCCGTGCTCCTGAACCGTGCACCTACCTTGCACCGCCTTTCCATTCAGGCGTTCGAGCCTGTATTGGTTGAGGGACGTGCAATCAAGCTGCACCCGCTGGTTTGCCCTGCATTCAACGCAGACTTTGACGGCGACCAGATGCCTGTACACGTGCCGCTGTCCGCAGAGGCACAGGCGGAGGCTCGTTTCCTGATGCTTTCCGCAAACAACCTGCTCAAGCCCATGGACGGTAAAGCCGTTACGGTGCCTTCGCAGGATATGATCCTCGGTGCTTACTACCTGACCATGGAAAAGGAAGGCGAGCCCGGTGACCGCGTGCCCATGACCGATGAAAACGGTGAGATCGTACGCGATGAAAAGGGCGAGATCGTTTACCATTACCATATGTACCGCAACGAGGACGAGGCAATGATGGCGTACGCAAACGGTACGCTTGGCTTGCACTCCAAGGTCAAGATCCGCGTTTGCAAGGAGATCGACGGCGAGATGAAGTCCGACGTCATCACCACAACACTGGGTCGTTTGATCTACAACAAGGTCATTCCTCAAAACCTCGGCTTTGTGGATCGTTCCAAGCCTGAGAACGCACTCAAGCTTGAGGTCGAGTTCGTGATTAAAAAGAAGCAGCTCGGTCAGATCCTTGACCGCTGCATCCGCAACAACGGTCCCGACGTCTGCGCAACCATGTTGGATGATATCAAGGCTTTGGGTTACCAGTATTCTACCAGAGCGTCCTTCTCGATCTCGGTATACGATATGACCATCCCGAAGGAAAAGTCCGAGTATATCAACGCAGCACAGAACCAGGTAGACGTTCTCAACAACTACTACCGCATGGGTCTGTACTCCGATGAGGAGCGCTACAACGCAGTCATCAAGCTGTGGGATAAGACCACCGACGACGTTACCGCCGCATTGCAGAACAGCTTCAGCCAATTCAACCCGATCAAGATCATGTCCGATTCCGGAGCCCGTGGTTCTATTGCGCAGATGCGTCAGCTTGCAGGTATGCGTGGCTTGATGTTCGCAACCAACGGTCGTACCATCGAGGTGCCGATCAAATCCAACTTCCGTGAAGGCTTGAACATTCTCGAGTACTTCATGGGTGCAAAGGGTTCCCGTAAGTCTCTGTCCGATACGGCACTCCGTACCGCAGACTCCGGTTACCTGACCCGTCGTCTGGTAGACGTATCGCAGGAGGTCATCGTCCGCGAGATCAAGTGTGACTCCAAGACTCCCACGTACGTAACCGATATTATCGATGAAAAAGATAAGAACGTGCTGGAGCCCCTGGCGGACCGTATCGTCGGCCGCTTTACCATGGGTCCTGTCGTTCATCCCGAAACCGGTGAGGTCATTCTTGAGGATGACCAGATGATCACCGAGGAGGCAGTTGAACAGATCACTGCCGCAGGTATCAAGGGTGTTAACATCCGTACCGTTATCCAGTGTCATGCAAAGCAGGGTATCTGCGCACACTGCTACGGTGCCGACCTTGCAAACGGCAAGCTCGTCAACGTCGGTGAGGCGGTTGGTATCATTGCCGCACAGTCCATTGGTGAGCCCGGTACGCAGTTGACCATGAGAACCTTCCACTCCGGTGGTGTCGCAGGCTCGGATATTACCCAGGGTCTGCCTCGTGTCGAGGAGCTGTTTGAGGCTCGTCAGCCCAAGAAGCCCGCAATCATGAGTGAGATCCGCGGTACCGCACACATCGGTATGGCAGAGAACTCTAACATTCACACCGTTACCGTTCGTCCCGATGCCGACCAGCCTGAGGGTGTGGTTGCAGAGGTCAAGGAGTACCAGATCCCTTACGGCACCAAGCTTTCCATCATCGAGGGTCAGCACCTTGAGGTTGGTGAGGCTATGACCGAGGGTAACAAGGCTCCTGCGGATATCATGAGAATTTTGGGATTGGATGCCGTTTACGAGTATCTGATCAAGGAAATTCAAAAGGTTTACCGTTCTCAGTCCTGTAACGTAAACGATAAGCACGTTGAGATCATCGCACGCCAGATGACCAGAAAGATGCGCGTTGAGGAAAGCGGCAGCACCGAACTGCTCGTTGGCTCCAACATCGATATGATGGATCTGGAAAAGGCGAACAACGAGATCGACGCGCGCATCGCGGCAGGTGAGGAGGGCTTGACCCACGCAACCGGTAGCACGATCCTTCTGGGTATCACCAAGGCATCCCTGCAGACCGAGTCCTTTATGTCCGCAGCATCCTTCCAGGAGACCACCAAGGTGCTTACCGAGGCGGCAATTCACGGTAAGGTTGACTATCTGCGTGGCTTGAAGGAGAACGTTATCATCGGTAAGCTGATCCCTGCCGGAACGGGTATGGATTGCTACAAGGACGTTGGCGTTCACAAGATCGAAAAGGTTGAGGAAGAGGTTCCTGCTGAAGAGGAAGCTCTCGCCGAGACCGAGGAGACTGCAGAAAACGCAGAAGCAGCAGAGGTCGTTGAGGACGTTGAGGCAGCTGAGGCTACCGAGACCGCAGAGACCGCTGAAGCCGAAGCAGTCGTAACCGAATAATAGACGATCAGTCTACGGATAAAAAACGAGCCGATGCAATTTGCATCGGCTCGTGCTGTATGTTAAAGGGAGACCCAAGTGCCCGGCTGAGCTTCGGCTGCATTTAGCAATGCTTCGCGCAGTTTCATAACAGCAAGGGTTTCTTCTGCAACGAAATCGATTTCGCGCGACTCGTAAAAGTACAGGATCTTTGCAATCAGCGTGCGGAAAAAGTCGGAGGAGATGTTTTTGTAAATAGATGTGCCGTCCTCCGTCTCTGCGGCAAGGGTAAAGGGAAGGGCGCTTGCGTAGATCGCGGTGGCTTCCTTTCCATCTGCAAACGCGATGCGATAGATGCGTTGGTTGCCTTGCTGGGTTGCCATCACCGAGGAGGCATCACAGCCCATTGTTTTGACAATCATCTCCAACTGGTGCACGATATATTCTTGCGCTGAGCGACCGCCGCCTGTGGTGATTAGCGCGCGTGCGCCTGCAATTGCCGTTAACTCATCGGCATAGCGCAAGGCAGAGGTGCTGAAAATGGGCGTGCCGTATTGTGCGGCGATAGAAAAGAGTTCTTGCGCCTGTGCAAAATCGGGTGAAAATGTTTTATCAATGTAGGTGGGCTTTTTATAACTGAGCGCGATTTTTGCATAAGTGAGGTGCTTTTCGGGATTTGAAGGAGCCAAGATCAGCAACACATCACTCTTTTCACAGCACTCTTCCAAGGTGGGGCACAGTACTACACCGTTTGCCTCGCACCATTGTGCATTGGTCTTTCCGTCTACGGGGGATATCTCCTGCTCACCCCATGCGTAAGCCAGCTCGTACTCCAAGCTCATCTGTGCGCAAGTCTCGCGGATCCACGCGGGGTAGTTGTTCGCGTGCCATTCGCTCAAATAAAAATCAATAAATCCAATTTTTTTCATGTTGACCTCCATGTTTGGTGTTATATTTTAGTTGTGAGATGCTTACAAATCGCTTTTAGGTACGCGCGTCACGATCGACGTATGCGCGCATGATAATATCCTGCTCAATATTTCCAAAGCTTTTGCCGTAAATGTTAAAACCGCCCGCGTATTGGGTGGCTTGCTCTGTGCGTAAACCAAACAGAATCAAATCCTTTTTTTCAAGCTCCAGTGTGGAAAGGCAAACGGTAGTCGAAACCTTTTCGCCGTTGAGATACGTGCCGTCATTGTCGATGGTGACGGTTGTGAGCAATCCGTATTGTGAATAGCGGTTGTCCCACCACGGCGGCGTCAGTGTGCCGCGTGTACCGCCGTAATCTCCGAGAGAGAGGTAGGTCGCTACGTCTATTCCGCAAACCGAAAAGATAATCTCGCTTTTCCAATCATTGCAAAAATAGGGGGATTCGGAAGAAAGCTCCAACGAGAACTCCAATTTGAGGAGCTTGTGCCGTTTTGCTACTGCGGCTGAAAAAGCATAGGAGAGCTCGCCATTGTCAACGCAGATCAATTGTGCATCAAAACGGTTTGGGTTATATGTATCGTCCTTTTCGAGCACGATAAAGCGGTTATCCGTTGCAATGCGAATATAATTAACGGGAGCGGCGAAAACGTAATTGCCCACGCGCATGCTTTGATCGATAAAGCAGGTGTCCGATTCGTTTTCTGCCGATTGCAGGGTGAGGTTCAGCGCCGAAAAATTGATGTAAAACACTAGTGTTTTACCTTTTTTGTTTGGCTTGACTTTGCTGACGATCAATTCAGCTTGCTCCAATAGGTTCAAGTGAAAAATAATGCTCGCGTTGGAGATCTTGTTCAGCTTTGCCAATTCGGTGACCGAGCGCGGGATTTTTAAGATCTGCCGCAAAAGGCGTATGCGCAATGGGTGAGACAGTGCTTTTGCAATACAAACGGTACGCTCGTCGTTTTCTTTGTTGCCCAGCTCCAGCATTACGTTGCCATATCGATTGATGGCGTTTTCGGGATGAAACATAGTTATCTCCTTTTCAAAATACCATTTGAGTTTATTATAACATATCGGTACAAGATTATCAACCATTTTTTATAAAATAATGTTAAATCTGTAAACTATTATAGTATTGATTTTCGCCGAGCACCGTGTTATACTGAACGAAAAGGAGGTGCTTTTGGTATGAATATGTTAAAAAAATGCGTGCTGTTGTTGCTTGTAATGGTAATGGGAGCGCAATTGTTTTCCTGCGGTAAAACCGACGCTGGGAAAGAAACAACAATAGGACAAACAAAAGAACCCGAGGAGCAAAGCCGCTATTGCGTGGTTACCTATCTGGATGTGGATGGCGTGACCGTGCTCGGTAGTGAGCAGGTGGTGCGCGGCGAGCTTGCCAAGGGCGGTCAATATGGAGAAGAAAGAAGGGACTACGTAAAAATGTGGATCGATCAAAACGGAAACGAGTTTGATGCAAGCCAAGCGATCAACGAGGATCTTTCCTTGCGGCTCTATTATCAGCCCGAGGGAGCAAAGCAGATCTATTCCAAGGAGGTGTTGGATATGATTAAAACGCCTGCCAAGGTGAATTTTGATCCGGAGGATCGCTATTATCAAAACTACATCTATTTTGCCATGCAGGCAAGCATTGAAATGACACAAAAGGGTCGTCTTTGGAGCTGTTGGATCGGCGGCGAGGACGGCTCGGGCGCGTATCTGATCGCTACGTACAGTGACGACGAGGGCGAGACGTGGGAGGATATTCAGTTTGTCATTGACCCGCACGACGATTCCTTGCCCTTGATCATGAACACGCATATCGGTTGCTTCTGGCAGGATCCGCTGGGGCGCTTGTGGCTCTTTTACCAGCAATCCTTCGGCATGTGGGACGGAGAGGGGGCAAACTTTGCAATCATATGCGAAAACCCCGATGCCAAGTCTCCAAAATGGAGCGAGCCGAGATATATCAGCTTTGGCGCGTCCTTGAAAAAGCCGATCGTTACGAGCGACGGCGAGTGGTTGTTGCCTGTCTCTTTGTGGGAGCGTTGGCACATGAGCGCACCCTTAGAGGACGTACATCATGAATTGGACGATCTGCGCGGCGCGCTGGTATTTGCGTCGGTCGATCAGGGAGAGACTTGGGAGTATCGCGGCGGCGTGACCTTTGAGGACAGTAGCTTTAACGAGCATTCCATTGTGGAATTGGACGACGGCAGGATCATGATGATTGCCCGTTGCAAGACCGAGATCCGAAAGGCATATTCCTCCGATGGCGGCAGAACGTGGAGTATGCAAGAAACGGCATTTCCGCACGTCAACAGCCTTGCCATGATCCGCACGTTGCCAAGCGGCAATATCCTGTTGGTCAAGCACGGACAAAGTATGACGAGTGCTACCGCCTCGCGCACGCACCTGACCGCATTCATTTCTACCGATAACGGCGAAACGTGGCAGGGTGGCTTGCTTTTGGATGAGCGAAAGGGCGTTTCCTATCCCGATATCGCCATTGCCGCCGACGGAACGATCTTTGTTCAATACGACCGTAACCGCAAGACCGATGCAGAGATCCTGTTTGCACGCTTTACCGAGGCTGACGTTCTTGCAGGTAAGATAAAAACCTCCGGCTCTGCCTTGAAGCAGATCATCAAGGATATACGCGGCATCAAGGGAAATCCCGTCTCCTTTGGCAGAACGCAGGCGTTTGAGGGCAAGGGAACCGAGGCAGAGCCTTATTTGATCGGCTCTGTAGCGGAATGGAACTACCTTGCGTTGCAGGTATCCCTTGGCGTTACCTATAAGGGAATGTATTTTGAGCAGACGAAGGATATCGATTTTGGCGGTGCCAACATCCAGCCTGTCGGATATTCTCTGCAGGGCGACTCGCACGTGCGTGCATTCTGCGGCAATTATAACGGAAACGGATATAAGATCTCGAATTTTGAGCAGATCGCACCGGAGCTTTATACCCGAGGCTTGTTCGGCTATATGACGGCAGGCTCTGTCTCCAACGTCACGGTTGAAAATGCGACCATTCGTTGCAGAACGAATGCAGGCGCGATCGTCGGCTATGCGCAGGGATCGCAAAACTCTCCCATTCAGATTACGAATTGTAAGACCGGCAAAAACGTCTCCATCATCTGCTACGAGCAGGGCGGCGGCTTGGTCGGAAGAGGAGTCTCCTATGTGGAGATCATTGGCTGTGAGAACAATGCAAGCGTGTATGCACCCTATGCCTCTGCCGGTAAAACGATCAATATCGGCGGAATTGCGGGCTTTATCGACGATCATATCACCATTCGTGAGTGCGTCAATAACGGAACGGTGCACGTGCGTCATTCCTCGCTGGCTTATTTGGGCGGCATCACTTCCAATGGTAAGAATTCTATCATTGCTGATTGTGTCAACCGCGGTGAACTGATTGCAGAGTGCTGTGTGGGCAATGTGCACGTTGGCGGCATTAGTGGTTGGAATTCCTCGGTCACCATGGAGCGTTGTGTCAACACTGGTACCCTCCGTGTCGATAGCTGTTCGGGCATCATCATGGGCGGTATCATCGGGTTTTACGGCAAGGATGACAGCACCGGAAACCGTTTGATCGACGTGTGCAATTTGGGTGCACTGTACGTAAAGGCGTACGACCAAAGTGCCGAGATCTTGGTCGGCGGCGTTGTGGGCAGAGCCTCCTGCAAGTCGGATTCAAAAATGCGCAATTGTATCTCGCTGGGAGCCATCCAAAAGCAGAGCAAGTACGGTGCCATTATTTCAAGCGGCAGTTTAATCGGCGGTTGCTACAGCACGGTAATGGAGTTTGATCAAAACGTCACGGCTGTCAAGGGCGCCGTTGGGTATCAGAAGATTGAACAGGGCGATGCTTTTTATTGTGCCACGGATGAGGAGCTTGCACAAGGTGCATGGGAGGATCTGCAGGATCGACTCAAGATTATGCCTTAATACGAAGAACGTTAAACTGTTTGCCAAAAGGTGACTTTTGGCAAACGGTTTTTCTTCTGCTTTTTGGCACAAGAAGAGTGATGTTCTCTTTGAAAATGTATAAAATTGACCTTTTTATATAAATAATACAAATAATATGGCAAAAAAGCAGAAGCAAACAAAGAAAAAATTGTGCAAAAGGGAGAAAAATGCAGAACAAAATCTTCGTTCTTGACAAAATGACTTTAAAATGGTATAATAGATTGTAATTGCTGAAAGTATGCCCGTACTGCGCCTTGATGCCGACGGGTCAATCAGCAAAAAATACGGCAGAATCACGCGACTTTGTCGGGTGTCTGTATATAAACATTAAATTTCGGAAGAAGGAGGAAACTGAAGAATGCCAACCTTTAACCAGCTTGTCAGACAGGGACGCGGCGAAAAGGATTACAAGTCCAAGGCTCCCGTTCTCCAGAAGGGCTTCAACTCTTTGAAGAACGCAGCAATCGACCAATCCGCACCGCAGAAGAGAGGCGTTTGCACCAAGGTGTCTACCACCAGCCCTAAGAAGCCGAACTCCGCAATGAGAAAGATTGCAAGAGTACGTCTTACCAATGGTATGGAAGCAACCGTTTATATTCCCGGTATCGGACACAACCTGCAGGAGCACTCGGTCGTTCTGATCAGAGGAGGTCGTGTAAGAGACCTTCCCGGTGTGCGTTATCACATCATTCGCGG
>JAFTKJ010000014.1 GCA_017453305.1 Clostridia bacterium | reverse complement strand
GCTATAGAATTTGCAATCCAAATATCCGATTTGTGCGATGAAATCAAGGGTTGCTCTGTTTACATCAATCAAATAGTCCGTTCTTCATCATCGATTGGAGCAAATATCCACGAAGCAAAATACGCACAGAGCAAAGCCGATTTTATAAATGAATTGGAAATCTCCTTAAAAGAGTGTTCGGAAACCGAATATTGGCTTGAACTGATTTTTAGAAAAGGTAAAATAACAGAAATAACCTACAAGGATTTACGCAACAAATGCGGTTCAATACGGCGCAGACTCATCGCCTCTATCACCACCGCAAAGGGGAACGCATAAGGGAAAAAGTGCGTTTTGAGCGAAACTTGAAAATACAATTTACAGCAGTTTAGGATAACATATCGAAGTTTCTATAAAGGAGGTGTAAGGCCTATGACAAGTACCAAAAGAATTTTATTTGTTGTTTTCATACTGATATTTCTCACTGGGATTGCTATCGGTTTGATAGGCAGATCAATATGCACACGAGATAACGAAAACTATCAAAAAGTGCAGGTAGAACTGTTTGCCCCAGACGAAATTGCTACGGTTTTACATGATGAAGATCTACATCAAATTTATGTATGCTATAATGATGCCTCCTATGTAAATGTCTATTCTGAAGAAGGCCGATTTCTTTGGGCGGTATCGACGCCGTATTTAAGAAATGTGTACTTTGAGCTTTCCAATAATCAACTCATTGTATATAATTCTGCTGATGTTTACATTTATGATTCATCAAACGGAACTTTTGTTGAAAAGAAAAAATCAGATGATATTGATTTGATTTACGATTGGGAAAACGAATATACGGACGAATTCCAAGACGGCGAATTTTATTTTGATACATATCAAGTCTACAAGGCGCAAGCAGATGGGACACTGACTACAGTCGTTGCCCGTCCGTGGTGGTACTGGGTATTTAATTTTGGTGTTTGCTGGTGTGTATCGTTTGTCGGTGCTATTGGAATGGGAACTATCATTTTTCTTGAAAAACGGAAAGAGTATCGAAAAACGCAGGAAGCTATACAGCCTTCAAAGCATTCAATCGTAATAGAAAATCGCAAAGCAAGGTTTATTCT
The DNA here is from genome assembly GCA_017453305.1 of Clostridia bacterium. Lineage (GTDB taxonomy): Bacteria > Bacillota > Clostridia > Oscillospirales > CAG-272 > UMGS1865. The sequence continues at coordinate 33,054 of JAFTKJ010000014.1, read as the reverse complement.
GAAATACTTTCGGATTACCTCGATCATTCATGTGATTTATGCCATTTTAGATATTGTTTTTGGGCTTTTGCTGAATGGCATTCTTTGCATAGGCATTTTGCCGCTTGCAATTCATTTTATTATATCCACCATCGTTACATGGAATATGCTTGATCATATTCGTCTCACAAAGGACGAACAAACGATGTTTGATTATTGGAAGCTTTGTGAACTAGGTACTTTTATAATCGCATTCTTGTCTGTTATCGTCGCAGCAATGCTGGCATAAAATATACCTTTTTGCTTTCACAACCCCCATTTTTGGCATAAAAATATACTTTTTGACCTTATGCCCCACATTGAAAGTTTGGTTTTTCTGACGAGGGAATGAGCCAAAAAGTGAATTTGGACAAAAGTGATTTTTGAGCAAGATTCAAAAGTTCATTTTACAGCAGTTTAGTATAACATATCGAAAGGAGAATCAATGAAATTAACTTTCACGCTTGCAAACAAAGAATTTGAGGACACTTTGGCTGTGTCTGTAAATGGAGAGACAAAAGAATTGACCACGCAGGAAAGGCAAACCTTTTTTGATATTCCCAACATCGATAAAATCGAGGTTCAGGTTGAATATAAAAGGATCGATATACAACAAATTAAAAATCCTATTGGTCGTTTCTTTGCATACTTGTTTTTCTTCTTGCTTTCTCCAATCATATTTTTTGCGGACAATGATAACGGAATTGGAATACATAAATTTTTCTACGCTGCAAAACCTTTTGATTTGAAAAAGACTTTTAAAATTGCACCAACAGAAAATGTTGTTCTTAAATTTATTTCTCCTAAGTACGATAAGGCTACAAGACAGTTTTCTGATCCCGACATCGAGGTTGTTGGTGAAAAAACGACCGACGAGGTACTTTACTCCGAATATAATCAAGCATTGTTCAAAAAAGAATTTCGGTTATATCATTATCCCGCCTACGTGGTTTTGTTTGCTATCATTACCGCTTTAACCGTTTTAATGGTAGCTACTCTTGTCAACCAATTTTCACCTTTCGACTTGTTCGGTGTGATCGGAATGTCATTTTGTTGTGTGGTTATGTTGGCACTTCTGATCGTATTTATCTGCCTATTTGTTTCCACGCACAGACTGTTTCGACTGATTGATTGCAATTTAAGCAAGGATTTGAAAGAAAAACAAGAGATTTGAGCATCGAAAATATACCTTTTGGCTTTACAACCCCTGTTTTTGGCATAAAAATATACCTTTTGGGCTTATGCCCCACGTCGAGAGTGTTATTTGTCTCACAAGGAGGTGACACAATGAAAAAAATTATTTCTTCAAGTTTGCTTGCTTTAATAATATCCTTTTGGTGTATTCTTTTTTTCGCAATTTCGATTATTGCCATTGGATTTGAGATATTCGGCTTTGTTGAGGAAAAGGGATCGGGATATTTGGCCTTTTGTGTGTTTCTTTTTCTTTCCTGCTTTTTCTTATGGTTTTTGAATAGATCAGCATGCGTGGTTTGGATTGAAGACGGTGTTGTGAAACGTAAAGGATTGATATGCGGCTTTTATAAAGAATGTCCTATTGAATCCATTGGAAAAGTAAAGATTCAGTATGCTTGGCGTGAGGGCGATTTTGTGTATTTGATAGATAGTAGCATACATAAATTTGATCGCCTTAGGAAAGACAGTTATATTTGTTTTCGAAAAAACAAAAGAAATCTTGCATTTCTGCGCACTTTTTGGTCGGGAGAGATTGAAAAGTGAGACTTTTTGCTTTCACAATCCCTATTTTTGACATAAAAATATACTTTTTGACCTTATGCCCCACACTGAAAGTTTGGTTTTTCTGACGAGGGAATGAGCCAAAAAGTGAATTTGGACAAAAGTGATTTTTGAGCAAGATTCAAAAGTTCATTTTACAGCAGTTTAGTATAGCATGTCGAAAGGAGTCTTATGAAAAACAGATTTGTAGCCTTTAACATTTTAATTGCAATTGCGCTGTTGCTTGTTTTAGTGCTTAGTTTAATATTCACTTTCTCATATCAACAGCCGATGGAATTAAAACAGCAAACAGGTGTTGTGTCTAAATTCAATCAGTACGATGAGAAATGGTACGATAATATTTTGGGAAATTCTAAAGGTTCTTACTTCGATGTGCGATTTGAAGATAATTCTTACTTTGAGGCAACAGGAATATGCTATGACAACATTGATAGAAGATTATTTGAAGAGCTACAGATAGGCAAAGAACTTACGATTACTTATTTTGAAAAAAGTGGTGAATTAAGAAAAATATGCGCCCTTGAATATAACGGTGAAACATATTTATCACTCAACGATGTTTTGAATGAATATAGCAAAAACGAAAAGACCGCACATATTGTTGGTCCAACGATTATGGCACTCTCAATATCGGTAGGCGCACTTTTGTTTGTTGTTAACTATAAGAAAAATCGCGGGAAGTAAATATACCTTTTGTCGTTACAACCCCTGTTTTTGGCATAAAAATATACCTTTTGGTCTTATGACCCACGTCGAATATGTCGTGTGTCTCACACGATAACTCGACAATGAATTGCGCAATCGCAAATCTCCATCATACATCACAAAGGAGCAATCGACATGACAGAAAAAGAAAAACGGGATCTTGGCGTTCTTTACGACCCCAACTACGATCCCGAAATACAGGCAGAGGTTGCCAAATGCAACGATCTTTGCCATGAGTTCAATCAGATCAAGCCCTCGGATCGCGCCGCGCAAAAGGCAATCTTGGAAAAGATCTTTGCAAAAATGGGTAAAGAGGTTGTTGTCAACACGCCGTTTTGGTGCGACTATGGCTACAATACAGAGGTGGGAGACTACTTTTTTGCCAACCACAACTGTCAGATTTTGGACGGTGCCAAGGTGACGTTTGGAGATCACGTCTTTATCGCACCCAACTGCACCTTTACCACCGCTGAGCACGCGCTGGACGTGGAGCAACGGAATCGCGGTCTTGAGGTGGCATTTCCCATCACAGTTGGCAACAACGTGTGGATCGGTGCCGGCACCATCGTCCTGGCGGGCGTGACCATTGGCGACAATACGGTCATCGGTGCGGGGAGCGTGGTCACCAAGGATATTCCCTCGGGGGTGATCGCCGTGGGCGTGCCTTGTCGCGTGATGCGTAAGATCACCGAGGCGGATAAGGATAAATACAAAAAATACGAGGGATAATCTATGGATCAAAACAGACATATGGTTGTGGTCAGCGTAGATGCGATGGTGTTTGAGGATCTTGAATACGCGCGCACGCTCCCAAATTTTGCACGCCTTTTGGATGGTGCATCGATGATTGAGCGCGTCAAAACCATCTATCCGTCGCTCACGCATGCTGTGCACGCAACGCTTATTACGGGGGCTCCCGCAGGGGTCACGGGCGTGATCAATAACACGGTATTCAAGCCAAATGCCCCCGACGTCGATACGGGTGAATGGTACAACGAGCTGGGGCAAATTCAATGCGATACCCTTTTTCATGCGGCAAAGCGCAAGGGGCTGACAACTGCATCCTGCACCTGGCCTTTGACCGCGCAGGGCGACGGTGTGATCGATTATTTGGTTCCCAACGCGTTGAATTACCATTTCAAGGGGCGGGAATCCGATCCTCTTTCGGTGTACCGCGAGCTTGGAACGAGCGAGTGCGTGATGGATATCGTTGCGCGCGGGATCGAAAAATACGGTTACGAAAACAAGCACCCCGAATACGATGAATTTCAGGTCTATTGCGCCGCCGAGATCATCAAGCGGTTTCGTCCCGACCTGACGTTTGTGCACCCCGGTGACGTAGATAGCAAGCGACACAACAGTGGCGTATTTGGAAAATTGGTGCACGAATCGCTGGAGAACACCGATCGCTGGCTCGGCATGCTGATGGACGCTGCAGAGGAGGCAGGCATTACCGATACGACCGATTGGGTGGTATTGAGCGACCACGGACAGATTAACATCGCACGTGTGGTCTCTCCCAACGTGTGGTTGGTAGACCGTGGGTACATCAAATTGAGGCAGGACGGAACAATTGACACGTGGGACGCCTACGTCAAGAGTGCGGGAGCGTCTGCACACGTTTACCTTTCCCGTCCCGATGATCGGGAACTTGAAAAAGAGATCTACACCCTCCTTTGCGACATGGCGTTCGAAGGGATCTGCGGATTTGAGCACGTTTATACAGCAGAGGAGGCGCGCGAGCAGTACGGTCTGTTCGGTGATTTTTCCTTTGTGCTGGAAACCGACGGATATACGGGGTTTGGTGAGCGCCTGCAACGCCCCGTGAGCAAGGAGTGCGAGACGGGCGGCTATCGCTTTATGCACGGTACGCACGGACACGAGCCGAGCAAGGGACCGCAGCCGCCGCTGATTGTAAAAGGGCCGTCCTTCCAATCGGGCGTGATGATTCCTTACGGTGACGTACTCAACCACGCGCCCACCATCGCCGCAGCCATGGGCTTGGAGCTGCGCGATGCATGGGGAAAGCCTGTGGAGGAGATTTTGAAGTCAGAGCAGAAAGTAATGGGGCGGACTTGATTTAGATTGAACAATAGGGGGGATTCGGATGCCATTAGTTTTTGAATTGCTTTGCGGGTTGTTTGCTTTGGCAGTTCTTGTTTTTGGGATTGCTTGGTTATTCTCGACAGGCGCACTTGACCTCCTCTTTGCCGGTAAACAATATAGGGCATTTGTTCTTGAACACAGTGTTACCTTGAAAAAAATAAGGGAAACGAATCAAAAATATTCATTTCGTTACGTATCTTCCGGCAGGTTGGATTTTACATATGACAACGAGAATTATTACCGAATGACCTCTGAAAAGGATTGTTTGATTTATAAGTTGGCACAGGAGTCAACGGATTTTCGCGCAGATATGGAGGCAGCCGAGTATAACAAGCGACTCTTCCGTCAATATATGACGGAAATTCAAGGGTGTATGCAGCTTGAACATTACGATGCCGAGGTGACGGTAAAAAACAGATCACTATTAAGCAGAGTGGAAAAAGGTTTTGTGGATGAATCGATTTTAAAACCGAAAACTGCATTTTGCGCACTTGTTGTATTGCAGTTGACAAATTTGCAAGGGTATTCTCGCGCGTATAAAAAGCAATCCTTTGGCGAAGGCGAAATCAAACACCTTATTGCACGAGTTAACGATAAGTCGGGAGATTATTACCGCGACCGAGAAATTTGGGATGCGATCTGCCGTGTAGAACGCGGAAAGGTGACAAATAAAATGCGTTTTGCAGTTTATCGGCGTGATCATTATCGTTGCCGTAAATGTGGTCGCTCCACGAATGATCTGGAAATTGATCATATTTTCCCAATTTCTAAGGGGGGAAAATCGACTTTTGACAATTTGCAGACCTTGTGCCATAACTGCAATTATGCAAAATCAAACCGTGTTGAATATCATCGTGCAGAATCGCGCTACGACGGATTTGCGGATCACGGCTATTGCCCACACTGTGGCAAAAAGCTACAGCAACGCATTGGAAAATACGGCGTCTTTTACGGATGCCCCAATTTTCCAAAATGTACTTACGTTAGAAAGCGATGAAGAAAAAATGGAAAAAGTGATCAATGGGCAATTTCAAAAGATTCAAAAATATCCTCACTATGAGGAAATCGAACGACGCACCCGTGAACTCGCAGAGCGGATTCATTATCCATGTGATAAGCTTCCTTATTTAATCGTTGCATTTTGTCGCACAAAACTGTCGGAAGGCGAGGGAGACGGAAAAGGGAAAAACTATGTCAATGATGCTATGGCAACTTTGGGCGATGCTGTTTTAAGACTGGTGTTGACTGAAAAACACTTTTTAGATGGTATGGATAAGTCGCAGATCACCAATCAACGAATCAAACAAGAATGCAACAATTGCTTATATGGGATTGCGGAGCGTCAGGGCTGGATAGATTGTTTGTACCATGAAACGCATTTTTACGGTGCAGCACCAAAGAATAATGCCGTATCAGCAGGTAAGCATGATTCTTGCGTAGAAGCCATGATCTGTGCATTTTATCTTTCCGGTGACTTCATCGGAGCCAAACGCTTTATTCAACAATACATCGAGCTACAGGAAGAGGAGGAATAAGAGATTTATGAACCAATCATCAAATTTTGAACATACGCTCCCGTCGCAGTATCGGGAGGTTTATCACTTGGACGCAAGAAAGCCAAAGGTTGGGGTAATCATGAATCTCATCGCGCTTGGCGTGTTGGGAGTCGTGTTGTTGATCGCCTATATTCCCGTGGCGCGAGGCGGCTTGTCGCTGATGGCGGATGTTCCCACGGCACTCATTACCTATTTGGCGTTTTTGGCGTCGATCATTCTCTATACGGTCTTGCACGAGCTGGTGCACGGTGCCGCTTACAAGCGACTCACCGGTGAGAAGTTGACCTTTGGCATGAGCTGGAGCTGCGCGTTTTGCGGTGTGCCGCACATTTTTGTCTACCGCCGCGCGGTTCTGTTTGCCGTAGCCGCACCGCTTACGGTCTTTACCGTGTTGCTCATTCCGCTTACGGTTGCATTATTCTTTGTGCACCCACTTTGTTATTTCGCTTCTGCCGCGCTTTTCGGTTTGCATCTTGGCGGCTGTTGCGGCGACATCTACGTCATTCTTCTTCTTTTGACCAAATATCGCTCACGTGAGCTGTTGGTCAAGGATACAGGTCCCGAGCAATTCTTTTATCTGCCAAGTGGCAACGCCCCCCATCACGACTGACGTGATCGCGCCCCACGGTGCAATTTGCATCGAATACAAATCAAAACGGCTCTGTGACTTTCCATACGTGGGAGCGCATTGCTAAGGGATGAAAGGCAGGACGTACGTACATGATCGCGGTACAAAATTTGACGAAGATCTACAAAAGCCGAGACAAGCGAAGCTTTACGGCACTTAAGGAAATCAGCTTTACCTTGCCGGATTGCGGCATGGTGTTTGTGCTGGGAAAAAGCGGAAGCGGAAAATCCACTTTGCTCAATCTGCTTGGCGGTCTTGACAGCTTTGAGGGCGGAGAGATCGTTTTTGAAAACGCCAAGCTTTCAAGCTTTTCACAGCAGGATTTTTATGCCTATCGCCGCCAGCATATCGGCTTTGTATTCCAGGATTATCATCTTTTGGAGGAGCTGACCGTTGCCGAAAACGTTGCGCTGGCTCTGGATCTGGCAGGAGAAACCTATGATGACCGCGTCAGTACAGCATTGCGCCAAGTAGGCATGGAGGGGTATGAAGGCCGTCATCCAAAGGAACTTTCGGGCGGACAACAACAGCGCATTGCCATGGCGCGCGCCATCGTCAAAAATCCAAGTGTGGTGCTTTGCGACGAGCCTACGGGAAATCTGGATGCGGAGACCTCAAAGCAGATTTTGGATTTGCTCAAGGAGATCTCGCGCACGCGCTTGGTCATGATCGTCTCACACAACCTACACGACGCCGAAACCTACGGTGATCGTCTTTTGGAGCTTTCGGAGGGAAGATTGGTCAAGGATGTGACCAAAGAGAGATTTTACCGCAATGCGTTTTTCATAGAGGACGGTGTGCTCTCCCTGCCTTATAATCGTAATCTGACGGAGGAGCAGATCGACGAGATGGTCGATGGAATCCGTACGGGAAGTGTGCGTACGGTGGTGCAAAAGGACAATGGCTTCCACACCACGGGGCAGGTGGTGCATTCCGCACGCGACTATAAGCATAAAAACGCAAAAATGTCGGCACGCAACATCCTGCGCTTTACCAAAACGCTGATGCGCAATAAATTTCTGCACTTCTTTTTAACGGCGCTTACAGCAACGCTCATCGTCTCCTGTTTTGCCGTGTTCCAATCTTTTTTGCACTACGATGGTAACGAGGCATTGGCACAATCCTTGGTGGAGAGCAACATTGCCGCTCTCGCATATCAAAAATCCCGCCCCAATATCGGTACGGGTGTGATGGATACCGACCATTTGTTGCACATTGGAGAGGAAGAGATTCAAGCCTTCCGCGATGCCGGCTACACGGGCAAAATCTATAAGCTGTACGATCATGCCATGGTTTTGCTTCCGGGTACGGGAGATTCCATTGGTGCCAAGCGTGGACGAAACGTGGCGCGCAACGTCATCTCCTTTTATCTTTGTGAGACCTATGGAGTCCTGGCATGTGACAAAGAACTTTTAACCGAGCTCTTTGGTACGGATGGAGAAATTACCGTGCTGGCAGGAGATCTTTCTCAGCCCAACCGCGGTATTATTATCACCGACTATATTGCAGATTCTATCATATACGGAAATCCAACTGTCTATCCGGATTATCAGTCCATTATCGGCTCTTTTCAGTCGGTCAATAAGAGCCAATACGGAGTCATTGATGCCATTATTGAGACGGGATATGAGGAACAGTACGGAGCCTTGAAGGATCGCCTCCTTGACATCCGTCAGCACAGCGATCACGCCGAAGAGGATTTTTCGGCACTTGCCATTACCGAGGAATTCATGCATTTTGCCGAGCAGGTTCAACTGTTCCTTGGCATCGGCTATACCTTCTCTGAAAATTATCTTGAGGATATGTCCACCGACATTGCGTTTTTGGAGTGGGGGATTCCTTCTATATTGACCTTTGACGCAGGGCTTGGAGAACTTTCGCACACCTCTACGCCGCGCCTGGCGCCGCATACAAAATACACCAATGAGATCGAAGCGGGAAGCATCGTAATGCCGTATACGGTATTCAACAGCATTGCGGGAACTGCGTATACCACAAAGGATCTCAAGGAATTTGTTCCCACTGAGATTACGATGTACGTGTACGCGTACGACAACACGCGCATCGGTTCAAAAACCTTTACTGTCAGTGAGCTGAGCACACGCAGCTACATCTATCTCAACGAGGCAGACCTTTTGGAGATGCGCCCCATTCTGACCTCACCCTACGCATTGTATTTTGACGAAATTACGCAGGCGGAGGAAATCAACTTGGTTGCCAATGCGCGCGACTACGTGGTGCACAATATCGAAAGCGCCAACTCCGAGCGCCTGACCAAACTGATCACCACATTTGCCGAGCTGTTTCAGCTGTTTGAGGCTTTTCTTCTGGTCATCTGCGTGGTCTATCTTGCCATCTTTGGCTCCAACGTGATCCAAAAGAATAAATATCAGATCGGAGTTATTAAGGCACTCGGCGGCAAGACCAATCAGATCGCGCGTATCTACGTGGCACAGCTGTTGCTGGTGGGATTGTTTATTTTTGTTCTTTCCGGCTTTGCCATTTGGGTGGCGACCGGGGTGGCAAACGATATTCTGATCAATTCGGTACGTGAACATATGGGTATTTACATCTATCATTTGCGCGTCATAGCCTTCGTGCCCGAGCTTGTTGCAATCGACTTGTTGCTGGTGCTACTGATCACCGTGCTCTCCTCGCTTGTGCCGATGATCGCCGTACATCGAATCAAGCCCATCAATATCATCAAAGCCAAGGAATAAAAGAGAAAAGAAGAAAGGATTTTTTCATGCAACCCGATAAACAAGTATATCTGTTCGATTTTGACGGAACGCTTGTGGACTCCATGCCCACCTACGTTTCCGTTATGTTGCGGATTCTGGATGAGTATTCCATCCCATACGGGGAGGATATCGTCAGAATCATCACGCCCCTGGGCTACCGCGGCACCGCCGAATATTACCGTACGCTTGGCGTTACGGCTTCGGTGGAGGAGCTGATGGCGCGCATGAGTGCTTACGCATTGGAAGCGTATAGGACCTCCATTCCCGAAAAAGACGGGGTGGGGGATGCACTTCGTGCGTTGAAGGCGCGCGGAGCATCTCTCAACGTACTGACTGCAAGTCCGCATGCGGCGCTCGATCCCTGCCTGAAGCGTCTTGGATTGTGGGATTTGTTTGACAACGTATGGTCATGCGATGATTTTGACACCACAAAGGCAGATCCGAACATTTACGTTCGTGCGGCGCAGCGCATGGGCGTTTCCGTAGAGGATGTCATTTTCCTGGACGACAACCTCAACGCCGTCAAAACGGCAAAGTGCGCGAGGATGCGCGTTTTTGGCGTATATGATGATTCCTCTGCCGACTGTGCCGAGGAGATGCGGGCGGTTTCGGAATGCTACGTTCAGCATTTTTCTCAGCTGTTGCAGGGGTAAAGCGTGAAATACAAAACAAAAAACTGTATTTGGTTCACCAAATGGAGGACACTATGAAAATAAAAAGCTTACTAACGGACGTTCTGTACGCCGTTATGGCAGGCATCGTTGTGGGAACGGCGTATTTCTTTTTTCAAAACAGCAACGGCTTCGCACCCGGAGGCGTGGGAGGTCTTGCAACCATTACCCACTATCTCCTTGCCGATCGCATCAGCTGGTCCATTTTGATGGTGGCGTTCAATCTGCCCATCTTCATTCTTGTCAGCGCTATGATCGACCGCAAGCTTGGCGGCATGCTTATCATTTACATGTGCGTGCAGTCTTTTTTGCCCCAGCTGTATGCACTGCTTGGTGCTCGCCCGTACTGCCTTGCCAACAACGGCGAGGACTTTAACGTGGTGTTTGCCTGCATTGCAACGGGTGTCATCTCCGGCTTTGGATTTTCCATCATGCTCAAGCACTTTGGTGCCAGCGGAGGTACCTACGGCATTTCGGCACTCCTTCGCAAGGCAAAGCCGGATCTGAACATTGCGTACGTTTCCTTTATTATGGATGCCAGCGTGGTGGCAATTGCCTTTTTTGTCTACGGTATGCGAATCACACCTGTCATCTGTACTTTGCTCAACCTCTTCATTGCAAACGTCATCGTCGACCACGGCTTGAGCGGCATCAAGAATGGATACAAATTTGAGATCATCACCGCAAATCCGGACCCTCTGGCGCAGGAGCTGTTGCAAAAGCTGCACCACGGCGTTACCCAGTTACGCGTGCACGGTATGTATTCGGATACTGAGAAGTATATGCTGATCTGCATCATCAACAAACGCCAGATCGGTGAAATGATGCGCATCCTCAAAAGCCACCCGGATACCTTTGCAAGCTTTGAAAAGGTCAACGAGGTATTTGGAAACTTCAAGCGCAAAGTGTAAGATAAGCTTTGCCGGAAAAATAACTCAATAAGGAGATCAAGTTATGAAAAAACACATAGGTTTGAAAATTTTTGCAGGAATTTTAGCAGTTATTTGCCTGTTTATGATCACAATCAACGTCATCCCACCAAAAAAGAACGTGGAGAACAACCCGTTTGTAGTAAAGGATGGGGAGCTTCCCATGATTGCGGCACACCGTGGTGGAGGTATCAATAATCCCGAAAATACCATGCGCGCCTTCCGAGAGGCAGTGGAGACCATCGGTGTGGATATCATCGAAAGTGATCTGTATCTGACAAAGGACGGCTACCTCGTCTATAATCACGATTCCTACATCGATGAGACCTGCGACGTCAACGGCGATATTTCCCTTGAAGAAGTCAAGGAACGCTGCAAGAACGAAGAAAACCGCCATTACATCAAGAATATGACCCTTTCCGAGCTGGAGCAGTTCAACTTTGGCTACTATTTTGAGGACGAAAACGGTGAGCGGATCTACAAAGACGTGCCGGATCCGAAGGCATTTGGCTTGCAGATCGCAACTGTGGATAAGCTCTTTGCGGAGTTTTATCAAACGCACCCCGACCTGCTCTTCATCGTGGAGATCAAAAATGAGGGCGAGCTTGGCTTTGAGGCGTGCAAGATCCTGGACGAGGTCCTGGAGGCTTATCCTCTCTACCGCGACCGCATTGTGGTAGGAACCTTCCACGACGAGATCGAGCAGGAGCTCAAAACCAATTACCCCAAGCTTATGCGCGGTGCCCCCACGGGAACGGCGGCAAGGTTTATCCTGACGCAGTTCTTGGGCGTCAACCTTTTTGACAGCGGCGACTTTGCCTGCCTGCAAATCCCCACGAGCTATGACCTTGGCATTACGCTGACCTTGGACCGTGCGACCCTGATCAACCGTGCGCATCGCCGCAACGTTGCCGTGCAGTATTGGACCATCAACGACGCCGACGAGATGCGTCGACTGATCGAGCTTGGCTGTGACTGTATCATGACCGACGATCCCGCGCTTCTTAAGAGCGTTTTGGAGGAATATCGTTAAAAGTAGGACTTTTTGGGAAAGCAAACATGAAAAAAGCATTTTTGTATATTATCTTGGCAGGCATTTTTTGGGGTACGTCCGGCATTTTTGTCCACTACCTTGCACCCTATGGCTTCAGTAGCCTGCAAATGACCTTTGTGCGCGGCGCCGTCTCGTTCATCGGCATGCTTTTGTACGTGCTGATTTGTCGCCGAGGCGCGCTCCGCGTGCGTGCGCTTGATCTTTTGTGCTGCGTGTTCATCGGTATTACACTTTTTTTAACGGGGAGCTGCTATTTCACCTCCATGCAAATGACGTCGGTCTCCACCGCGGTGGTGCTGATGTATAGTGCACCCGTGTACGTTTCCATTTTCTCGGCGCTCTTTTTCGGAGAGCAATTTTCGCGCCTGAAGTGGTGTGCAGTCGGTTGCATGCTGGTGGGGTGTTGTTTGGTATCCGGCGTGATTGGTGGCTTGCGTTTTGACCTTGTGGGAATTCTCATCGGCATGCTCTCAGGTATTTCCTATGCTGCATACAACGTTCTGACCAAAATCTCTATGCGCCGTGGGAACGATCCCATTACCACTACACTTTACAGCTTTCTGTTTATGGTCATCGTTGCGGCACTCTTCGCACAGCCTGGGCAGCTCCCGTCGCTGGTGGCGCCCTCGCCGCTTCTGCTCATTCCTTTGCTGATCGGAATGGGAGTGGTCACTTACGTAGCCCCCTATTTTCTTTATACACTCGGTATCAGGGATCTGCCCGCAGGAACTGCATCGGCACTCGGCATCGTCGAGCCGATGGCAGCAACGGTATTCAGCGTCTTTTTGTTGCAGGAACCGATCAGCTGGATTTCTGCAATTGGTATTTTGCTGATTGTAGGTTCGGTGTTTATGCTTGCAAAAGCCGAAGATAACAAGGGGGAAAACTCGTGAAACGTACGAAAATACAGATTCAATTGCAAGATTATCCTGCGGAGTTGGGAGCCCTTTTACGCGAAGCTCCCGTTTACGACAGCAGCTGTTCCCCTGAGGCGCGTGTGCTTTATATCGAGCGCGACGGTGGTTATTTTCTCAAATCCGCCCCTGTGGGAACGCTTTCGCGTGAAGCGGCAATGACACGCTATTTTCATCAAAAGGGGCTTGGCGCCGCCGTTTTGTACGAGCACAGCGATGCGACGCACGATTGGCTCTTGACCGAACGCGTTGTGGGAGAGGACCTGACCCATGCGCAATATCTGGAGCAGCCCGAGCGGCTGTGCGATTGCCTTGCCGAGCGCTTGCGCATGCTCCACGAGACCGATTTTGCGGATTGCCCCGTCCAAAATCATACGGTACAGTATCTTGCACGTGCCGAGGAAAATTACCGAAAAGGGGAGTATGACGTTTCCTATTTTTGTGATCTTTGGGGAAACGCTACTGCCGAAGAGGTTTACGCACTTCTGCAACGAGACGGACATCTGCTCCGCAACGATACGCTTTTGCACGGTGACTATTGCTTGCCAAACGTCATTTACGACGGCTGGCGCTTTTCGGGCTTTATCGATCTTGGCAACGGTGGCATTGGTGACCGCCACGTCGATCTGTTCTGGGGGGCGTGGACGCTGAGCTTTAATCTTCATACCGATCGCTATCGGAACCGTTTTTTGGATGCCTACGGGCGCGACCGCGTAGAGGAAGAGCTCCTTCGCGTTGTTGCCGCGGCAGAGGTGTTTGGATGACTTTCAGGAAAGTAAAAACAGAATTGATTTCCACAAGGGGCAAGAACTATTATGAGCCTCCCTCCGAGAGGGAGGTGGCGAGCGTGCGAGCCGGAAGGAGCCTGCGTGTACGAACGCAAAACACTAGGCTTGTGGCGAGTGCTAATCTAAAATGCCGCGGGCTCCCCCCTACGCCGCAAGCGGCGTTTTCCCCCCTCCCGGAGGAGGGCTCAATTCTACTCCATTCATTTTGTTTTTTGAGGTAAAAAATGAACATCAGAAGAGCAAAAGAGAGTGATATCGAGGGTTTGAATGCACTGTTATATCAAGTGCACCGTATTCACGCCGAAGCGCGCCCCGATATCTTTCGCTTGGGAAATAAAAAATACAACAACGAGCAACTCTGCGCCATTCTTACAGACGAGCGCACACCCGTGTTCGTCGCGGTGAATGCGGAAGAACGTGTGTTGGGATACGCATTCTGCATTTACGAGGAGGTTGCGGGCGAGGCTTCGTTGATGGATCGCAAGACCGTGTACATCGACGACCTTTGCGTAGATGCGGCGTTGCGAGGTCAACACATCGGTCAAGCGCTGTACCGATACGTGTGTGACACGGCAAAGCAGAACGGTTGTTGCGGTGTAACACTCAACGTATGGTGCCTGAATACGGGGGCAATGCGGTTCTACGAAAAATGCGGCATGAAGCCTCTCAAAATCGTTATGGAGGATCTGTTTTGATCCCAAGCTTTCCAAAGTGCTCCCCGGCAAGAAAAATGGGGAGTACTTTTCTCTTTCGATTGGACGGCGAAAAAGCCGAAAAAGCATATATTGTTACGGATTTATCAACAAAACACAATATATTGTGCATAATGATGAAAAATACGCCAAAATTTTGTGAAAAAAATAGATAGAAAAATCGACGTTTTTCGTTGACAAATACGTCAAGTCATGGTATAATAAGGAGCGTAAGAAAAACGTTCCCGCGTGACTGACGGAAATAGTGGGTATACCCACGTGGAGCCGGGAATTTGATCGCCGACCGTCTGGGCAGTTTTGCACGCAACAAAACTGTCCTTTTGTTGTCCGTGGAAACAACATCAGCGAGAAAGAGAGGTATGACAATGGAACAATTGAAACAAGCTTGGGCAGGCTTTGTGCCCGGTGAATGGTGCGAGAGCACAAACGTGAGAGATTTTATTCAAAAGAATTATACCCCCTATACGGGAGATGAGAGCTTTTTGGCTCCTGCCACGGCGCGTACGGTGCGCTTGAAGGCAAAGCTGGATAAAAAGCTGAAGGAGGAAAGCGAACGCGGCGGCGTGATCGGTATCGATACCGAAACCGTTTCTTCTCTGACCAACTATCCTGCGGCATACTTGGATAAGAAGGATGAATTGATCGTGGGCTTGCAGACCGGTGCACCTCTGGTACGCGCAGTCAATCCCTTTGGCGGTATTCGTATGGCAAGAAGCGCATGTCAGGCATACGGAGAGCAGATCTCTCCCGAAATTGAAAAGGCGTTTCACTACCGCACCACGCATAACGACGGCGTGTTCCGCGTTTACACCGAAACCATGCGCGCTATGCGCCACACCGGTATTCTGACGGGACTCCCCGATGCCTACGGCAGAGGTCGCATCATCGGTGACTATCGCCGCGTGGCTTTGTACGGAATCGACTTTTTGATTGAGGAAAAGAAGAGAGATAAGCAGGAGCTTGGCAAAAAGGGCATGACCGAGGAGGTCATTCGCCTCTCGGAGGAGCTGTTTAAGCAGATCTCCTTCTTGGGCAAGCTCAAGGAGATGGCGGCACTTTACGGTTTTGACATTTCTGTTCCCGCAACCAACGCGCAGGAGGCTGTGCAGTGGGTGTACTTTGGCTATCTTGCCGCAAATAAGGAGCAAAACGGCGCCGCTATGTCGCTTGGTCGCGTTGGCACCTTCCTTGATATTTATCTGGAAAGAGACCTTCAAAACGGAACCCTGACCGAGGAAGGTGCGCAGGAGCTGATTGACCAGTTCGTCATGAAGCTACGCATGATCCGTCACCTCCGTACGCCGGAGTATAACGAGCTCTTTGGTGGCGATCCCATGTGGATCACCGAGGCCGTCGGCGGTGTGGGTGAGGACGGAAGACCCCTGGTTACCAAAAATGCATTCCGTTTCTTACACACACTCTATAATCTTGGCTCCGCACCCGAGCCGAACCTGACCGTTCTTTGGTCCAATAAGCTTCCCGAACCCTTTAAGCGTTACTGCGCACGCGTATCCATCGACACCGACTCGATCCAATACGAGAGCGACGACTTAATGCGTCCGCGCTACGGTGATGATTATGCCATTGCCTGCTGTGTCAGTGCTATGAAGGTAGGCAAGCAGATGCAATTCTTTGGCGCGCGTTGCAATTTGCCCAAGATCCTTCTCATGGCACTCAACGGCGGCCGAGAAGAGAAGTACGATCTCCAGATCGGTCCCGAAATGCCCGTGATGGAGGACGAGGTGCTGGATTACGACAAGGTGCGTCAGCGCTTGGATTTCTACATGAATTGGCTTGCAAACGAGTACGTCAATACCATGAACGTGATTCACTACATGCACGATAAGTACGCCTACGAAAAGACGCAGCTCGCTTTGCACGACACCGAAGTGGAGCGCTTGATGGCGTTTGGCGCGGCTGGACTTTCCGTGATTGCCGACAGCCTTTCCGCAATCAAATATGCAAAAGTACATCCCGTTCGTGACGAGCGCGGACTGATCAGCGATTTTACCGTAGAGGGCGACTTCCCAAAATTCGGCAACGACGACGGACGTGTGGACGCTATTGCCGAAGAACTGTTGGATCAGTTTATCGCGGCTTTGCGCAAAACACCCACCTATCGCAACGCGATCCATACCCTCTCGGTGCTTACCATTACCAGCAACGTCGTTTATGGCAAAAAGACGGGCGCAACCCCCGACGGACGCCGCGCGGGTGAGCCATTTGCTCCCGGTGCAAACCCGATGCACAACCGCGAGACCTGCGGTGCGCTTGCATCCTTGAACTCGGTTGCAAAGCTTTCCTATGATTCTTGCCGCGACGGCATTTCCAACACCTTCTCCATTGTGCCCGAGGCTCTTGGAAAAACGGTGGAGGAAAGAGTAGATAACCTGGTCAATATTCTTGGCGGATATTTTGATTGCAATGCGCATCATATCAACGTCAACGTACTCAACCGCCAAAAGCTGATCGACGCTATGGAGCATCCCGATCTGTATCCCAACCTAACCATTCGCGTGTCGGGTTATGCGGTCAACTTCCACAAGCTCTCGCGCGAGCAGCAAAAGGAAGTCATTAGCCGTACCTTCCACGAAACGATCTGATCTATGAAGGGGTATCTTCACAGCATTCAATCTCTCGGCACGGTGGACGGTCCGGGCGTGCGCTCGGTCGTATTTCTCTCGGGCTGTCCCCTGCGGTGCATCTATTGCCACAATCCCGATACGTGGGAGCGTGATGGAGCAGAGGAATGGGAGCATGACGCGCTTGCCGAAAAGCTCTTGCACTTTTATCCATACATCAAAAACGGAGGCGTGACCTTTTCGGGCGGTGAGCCGTTGTTACAGGCGGAGTTTGTCCGTGAGGTCGCAAAGCTGCTACACAGCCGTGGCTTGCACGTTGCTGTGGATACCTGCGGTACGCCTGACACGCCCGCGGTAGACACCATGCTGAATGAGATCGATCTTGTGCTCCTCGACGTCAAAATGACCACAGAGGAGGATTACAGGCAATATACGCGCGGCAGTCTTGCAAACACGCTTTCGTTTTTGAACAAGCTGGAGGCGTTGAACAAGGACACGTGGATCCGTCACGTGGTTGTGCCGGGCATCAATGACAGCGAGGAGGATATTCTTCGTCTGCGCGCACTTTTGCAGCCCTATTCCTGTATCAAGCGCGTGGAGCTACTCCCCTTTAAAAAGCTTTGTCTTGAAAAATATCGTAATATGGGTATTCCATTCCCCCTGGAGGATACCCCTGCCATGTCGCAAACGGAAACAGAACGCCTTGCGCAGCTTTTGGAGAATGGCGCGATCAATGGATTTGTTTGATTCTTATGCAAGGAGAATGCTATGGGACGAGTAATGGCAATTTCAGGCTTTGCCGATGCGCGCGAGCTACTATATAAGCATGCGGTCAAATTGACGCGTAAGGGACGCCCCAATGTGCTGTACGTTGGTACGGCAGGTGGTGACGCCCCCGAGCGCTTGAGCAATATGCAGGATGCTTTCGGTGTATTTGGGTGTGAAGTGCGTGCGCTGAATCTGATTACACAGTGCTATACCGAGAAGGAATTGGATGAACTGCTGCAATGGGCTGATTTGATTTACGTGGGCGGTGGCGACACCATCACGATGATGCGGATCTGGCGCGAGCACGGCTTGGATCAACGGTTAATAGAAATTTATAAAACCGATTCCGCTGTTCTGGCAGGCGTCAGTGCGGGCGCGATCTGTTGGTTTTCGTGCGGACACAGCGACAGTGAATCCTTCCACAAGAGCAAAAGCTGGAGCTTCTGCTGGGCAAACGGCATGCTGGATCTGTTCCACAAGGCTTACTGCCCGCATTACAATGAGGTAGGGCGAAACAGCTTTGACCAAATGCTCAAGGAAACGGCACTGGACGGTATAGCCATGGAGAACGGTACTGCTTTTGTCGTGGATGGTGACAAGCAATATTTGGTTCGTTCGGATACTGCTATGCACGCTTATGCGCTCTCTTACATGAGCGGTACACTTGAAAAAAATGAGTTGCCGGTGTGCGATTTACCAATTGATATTGAATAAATAGAGATAGAAAAAAGGACGCAAAGTAGGCCGTTTCTCATAAGGCTGTTTACAGATTTCGGCAGAGACATTGTTTTCTCTGCCGATTTGTGTTATAATGGAGTTAACGAAAAGGCCTCTCCCCTTGGGAGAGGTGGCGGCGTAGCCGACGGAGAGGGTAATTGCCATAATAGCGCCCTCTCACCCGCTATCGCGGGAGCTCTCCCAGAGGGAGAGCCTTAGGACGTGCAACCGAAGGGGTATAGGCTTGCCCGATGCCGGCGTTGCTTGCAACGCTGTAATACAAAGGCGAAGCCGGCGATAAAATAAGAGGAAACATAATGATATATTTGAGAAATTTAAAAAAAGAAGATGCTTCGGAATTGCAAGAATACGTATATTCGGATTTAACCACAGAACAAGTAGAGGCTCTTATTTGTGATTGGGATAAAAAACAATTCAACGGCAGGTATTTTGCGATGTATGCTATTGTATCTGACGAAAGAATTGTTGGCACTATTTCGTTATATCAACATTCATCAGAAGTTGTATCAATTGGACCGGAGGTCTTTTGCGAGTACCGAAGAAAAGGGTTTGCCAAAGAAGCAATGATGTGTGCTTTTCAAATAGCAAAAGAAAAGGGATTCAAAATCGTTTCGCAACAGATTAGAACCAATAATGCCGCAAGTATAGCGTTGCATTGTTCTCTTGGCTTCGAAACAAGCGATCTTGTTTTTACAAATGCTAAAGGGAACCAAGTATCCATCTATTTGAAATGTTTAATATAAACAAAAAGCAGATAATTAGCTGTTGTGAGCGATTATCTGCTTTTATCATCCTTATGAGAACCTGCCTTTTGCGTCCTTTTTTATATTTTTTTTGCCTCTGCTTACGAATCAAATTCGTATATACGGAGCATGCCGTGCGTGACCGATGCTTCTACCTTTTCATCGGAGAGGGAAATGATCTTCTTTGCCGTCATCGCTTGCAGAAGCAACGCTGTGGCGCGCTTGAGCTGTGCCTTACCACCAATGACGATGGTCTGAATTGGAGATTTTGCAATCGCATCGACCTCCGCTGAGAGAATCGCTCCCAGAAAAAAGCTGTAGCACTCCACCGCCGTTGCGGAAAAGAGATTTTTGAGGATGCGTACTTTAAAGAGTGCTTCGTTGATGCCGTGCTCAGAGGCATAGCGGCAGCCTTCAAGCAGCTTTTCCTCGCAAAGCGCGGTGACCGAAAGATCCACCGCATCGCGTAAAATCGTCCCACTTGAAAGTGCGGCAATCATCTCCCCCGTCAGCATGGTGGAAAAGCGAACAATGTGACCGTTGCAGTCGGTTTCAACCAGCTTGGAGTGAGAGCCGGGAAGTATATAGAGGCACTCACCGTCCTCGGGGGATGCCAAGCCCATCAGCTCGGTTTCCTCACCGCGCATCATGTCGGTGCCGTCAAGCGTGTCACCTAACATTTTGACACCGCGAATAAAGGTAAAAGGAATGGACGTGATCTCTGCAAAGGTCGCGTCGTGCATGCTTGCATGCAGCTCTGCGATCCCCACGGGGGCTTGCAGATGGGGAAGCGCGCAAAGCCCAAACTCCGAGGTGATCATACCCGAGGCAAGTACGCGGCAAACATCGGCCTCGGTGAGAGAATGCTCACGGAGGAGATCGGAGATCGCCTCGCGCAATGCGTCCTTGAGCGCCTGCGTACCGTCGATTCCCGCGCGCGCGCCCAAGGGGATGCGTACGGTGTCAAGTAACTGACCGTCGCAGATCAAAGAGACACGCGTGTTGGTTGTTCCACCGTCAATGGTGATATAGAGCTTCATGCATTTGCCTCCCGCCATGCGTCCACAAAGCGTTGGGCAAGGGAGGTGACAGCCAAAAAGTCGCCCGCCTCGATCAGCTTTTTATTGACGATGTTCGAGCCGATCCCAAAGCCGCAAGCACCTGCAGCGCGATATTCTTTCATGTTGTACTCATCCACGCCGCCCACGGCAAGAAAACGGATGTGCGAAAGCGGTGCACGAACCGCCTTGACGTACGCGCTTCCCAGCGAGGTGATGGGAAAGAGCTTGACAAAATCCGCTCCTGCACGGTGTGCGGCTTGCGCCTCGGTGGGGGTCAGCGCGCCCGGAATGGAAACCAGACCGCATTCACGCGTCGCGCGAATGACGTCGGCATTGACGTCGGGGGAAATGATAAATTCGCCGCCTGCCTTGGCGGTCAGTGCCACCTGGTCGGTATTCAGCACCGTGCCGGCGCCAATGTACATGCGGTCTCCAAAATGTGCCTTGAGCATGCGAATGCCCTCTGCCGTCACCGTGTCGGGTGTTGTGCCGTCCGCGCTGTAGGTGATCTCCAAAAGGCGAATGCCGCCTCTGTACATTGCCTCGGCGGTGTCAATCAGAAATTCGTTTTTGATTCCTCGTACAATGGCGATGAGCCCCTCTTGCTCAATTTTGGAAATGACGTCGGTTGTGTTCATACCGGTGCTCCTTTCAAGTCTTACGTAGCTCGCTTTCATTATAGCACATAAGTGTAAAAAAGTCAATTTTTTTGACAAAAAACCTTTACATTTCCGTGCTTTTGTGTTATCATATAAGCATTAAAAAAGGAGGTCGTAAACCGTGACAGAAAGCACCTATAACGGCTATCGCCGCATTGATTTTACATTTCAGGGGAGAGAGGCAATTTTGATCTTCCCCAAAGAGGAGAATAAAACAACCAAATGGATGATCAAGACCGAATATTTTAACGCGTTCCCCGAATTGGAGATCGCTATGCTGGGGCGTGGCTATCATCTTGCCTATCTGAAAAATAATAACCGCTGGGGCACCGAGGACGATGCGACGGCAAAGCGCGATTTTTCGGAGTATTTGCAAGCGGAATACGGTCTTGACCGCCGTTGCGTTTGTATCGGCATGAGCTGTGGCGGCTGGGAGGCTGTCGCGTTTGCGTCGCTTTATCCGAGCTATATTTCCTTGCTGTATCTGGACGCGCCCCTGCTCAGCTTTTTTGGACTGTGCGAGCCGTACCGTACCGATTGGATCGAGGAGCACAAAAAGGCGCGCGGCTACGCTACCGCAGGTGAGAGATTTGTGGACAACGACCTGCCCATCCATCGCCTTGGTAAGCTGACCGATAATCGCTTGCCCGTGGCACTGGTCTACGGCGGCGCAGACAAGGTGGTCGATCCCGTTCTCAACGCCGAGGCACTTCTGGATTGGTACAAGCTCCACAACGCGCCCATTAAGGTTTGGTACAAGCCTGAGTGTGACCACCACCCGCACGTTGCAGTCAACCTCGAGGAGGTCATGGACTACATCGCAGAAAACGAGCTTTGATGTAGAAAGGAAGACCGTTTTATGTACGTAACACCGTTTGACAGTGAGCTGTCCTATCCTCGCGTTTGTGCGCACCGCGGTTTTTCCGCCGCCATGCCCGAAAACAGCATGGCATCGTTTGGAGCGGCAATCGCGTTAGGGGCAGAGGAAATCGAGCTTGACGTCCGCCTGACAAGCGACGGGTATCTTGTCTCTTGCCACGATCCTTGCCTTGACCGCGTCAGCAATGGACATGGCGATCTTTCCGATCATACCTTGGCTGAATTAAAAGCGTTGGATTTTTGCGCGGGGCATGAATCTTACCGAGGCATTCGAATGCCAACGTTCGAGGAGATCCTGCAACGCCTGGCGGGACTTGTAATCATGAACCTCCACGTCAAAATTTGGGAGGGAGACACACCTGACGAGCACATGGAGGAGCTGGTGGCATTGGTTCGAAAATACGGCTGTGAGGGGCAGGTCTATTTTGCCGCAAACAGCGATCGTGCGGCAAGACTATTGCGTACCATGGCGCCCGAAATGCGCTATTGCTTAATTTGGAATGGGCGCGAGGATGCCAACGAATTGGTGGAGCGTGCTATTGCTTGCGGTGCTGATAAGGTTCAGTTTGACCGAGAGCACGTGGATGCGGCAGCAGTCAAAAAGGCACACGCGCACGGCATTCACTGCAATCTGTTCTACAGCGACGATGCCGAGGACGCCAAACGCTATTGGGATATGGGCGTTGATACCATACTGACCAACGAGCTTTTGATCATTCAACCGACCAAGCCGAATTAATTTTTGCTTTTTGTGGGGAAACTTTTTGGCAAAAGTTTCCCCACATCTTTTGCATAAACAGAACCACCGGCATCGCCGGTGGTTCTGTTTATACAAAAGAAAGGGAGCAAGGCGCTCCCTTCATGTCTTTCATATAAATGTGGTAAAAGTTTTTGAGGAGGGTGTGGGAGGGGCTTTTTTCAAAAAGACCCTCCCACAAAATTCCTCCACCCATCAAGCCCAAGACATGGTGGTAGGCTTTTCTTCGGTGATGATGATGCCGTTGAGGAAGGAAACTGCTTTGCGCAAGCCCTCGTCAATGGTCATCAGGCTGTCCTCATGCTCGATGGAGAGGACGCGGTCATAGCCGCAAAGGCGCAGATTGGAAACGAGGTCACGCCAATAGGTCTCACCGTTTCCGTATCCAACGGTGCGGAAGATCCAAGCGCGGTGAATCTCATCGCCGTAGTGCTTGGTATCCAGAACGCCGTTCTTTGCGGTGTTGTAGTGATCGATCTTGGTATCCTTTGCGTGTACGTGATAGATGGCGCCGGCAAGCTCACGAATTGCGGCAACGGGATCCATTCCCTGCCAGATCAGGTGAGAGGGATCGAAGTTTGCACCGATAACGGGGCCTACAGCCGCGCGGAGGCGGAGAAGCGTTTCGGGATTGTAAACGCAAAAGCCGGGGTGCATCTCAAAGGCGATGTGGGGCACGTTGTGCGCTTCTGCAAAAGCACCTGCTTCCTTCCAATAGGGAATGACCTTTTGATTCCATTGCCAATCCAAAATAGCAAGGAAATCCTCGGGCCAGGGGCAGGTCACCCAGTTGGGATACTTGGCAGTCTCGCAGTCGCCGGGACAACCGGAGAAGGTGATCACGGTGTCAACACCCATTTTTTCGGCAAGAAGAACCGCATTGCGGAAGTCCTTATCAAACTGTGCCGCAATTGCCTTGTCGGGGTGGAGCGCGTTCCCGTGAGCCGCAAGCGCGCAAACGGTGACGTCATACTTTTTGAGCGTGGCGATAAAAGCGTTGTACTTCTTTTCGTCAGCCAGCAGCTCCTCGGGGTTGCAGTGAGCCTTGCCGGGGTAGCCGCCCGCACCCAGCTCAACGGTGTGAACGCCAAGCGAGGTCAGGATCTGCAAGGTTTCTTCCAGGGATTTTTGACCGTAAAGATTTGCTAAAACACTCAGTTTCATGGTTGTTTCCTCTTTTCTTGTGGATGTATTTGTAATTATAAAATTTTGATGTGTACCACGATCGGTGAATGATCGCTCAGGGGATTTTGAGCTGTTTACTCCACGGCAATTGGATTGGAGATCAGCTTGCGCGACACGATCCGGTTCCAACGCTCCAACGCGAGCGCGTAAAAACTTTCTAACGGCATGGCGGCGTAAGCGTCGTGCGTGTGGCGGTTCGGCTTGTTCGAAAGGGAAAGCTCGCACATCAAAACGCCGCTGTATGCGGTGGCGTCGATGCGATCCATAACACCGTTCCAATCTACAATGCCGTCGCCCATCAGCAGGTGAAAATCATTCTCCCATGTTAAAGCAGGGTCATAGACGCCAAGATTGTCATTGAAGTGCGTGTGACAAAGCTTTGCACCGTACAAGGAGAGCATGTCCTTGGCACCGTTGTAACAGAGCTCGTGTCC
Source organism: Clostridia bacterium (assembly GCA_017453305.1). Classification (GTDB taxonomy): domain Bacteria; phylum Bacillota; class Clostridia; order Oscillospirales; family CAG-272; genus UMGS1865. The sequence continues at coordinate 8,670 of JAFTKJ010000014.1, read as the reverse complement.
CGTGTCCAGACAAAAGCCGCAAGAGGGGGCATCCCAAAAGGCTTTCATCAGCGCGGTGAGGTATTCTTCGCCCTCCACGTTTTCAAAGCCGAGTCGGACACCGAGTTTTTCGGCAACCTCCACCACACGTGCATAATTGTCAAGCCCGATTTGTGTAGGGGTATGCTCATCAAAACCGATAAAGGGGTGAATGACCATGACGGGGATGCCACAGTTGTGACAGTCTGTTACGCAATCAATCAGCTGTTGCGTATAAGCAGCACCACGCTCTCCTTCTTTCCACAAATGGTTGATGCCGACAAAAGGTGCGTGAACCGATTGATAGACCAATCCCAGTCGTGCGGCTTCTTCCGCCCACTGTGCAAGGTTTTCGCGATCCCAGCCCGTAAAAAAACCACCCCAGCCAATTTCCTTCAGCATAGAAAGCTGGTGGGATATGGGGTATATCTGCGTGTTTCCGAGAATATTAATGCCGGGAATATATCTGTGATCCATAAACCTACCTGCCCTGCAAAGTGCGTGTCAAGCACGTGATTGTTCACCTATATGATAACATCTTTTTGAATAAATTGCAAGAGCTTTTTATTTCTTTTCGAAAAAAGAAGGAAAGTTTTTTGAATTCCGTGAATTTTTCGGTAAAGCACTTGTAAAAAGAGCACCCATATGATACAATATTAAATGGAAAAGTAGGGAAGGAGGACAAACCAATGCAAACCGATCTGTTTGGAAAGCTTCGATACAAAGTCAATTTACATATGCATACCACTTTTTCGGATGGAACGCTGTCGCCGGCGGAGGCAGTACAACGCTATCGCGAAAATGGCTACGATGCCGTTGCGCTGACCGACCACTGGTTTTTTGGAAGTGGGAGCGACCTGGATGACTTTACCATTCTTTCGGGCGCGGAGTACAATATCGGTGGCTCGGATGCGCGGGACGGTGTTTTTCACATCGTTGGTGTTGGAATGAGCCGTGCGCCCTCTGTTACAAAGGATATGACGGCGCAGGAGCTGATCGACGGTATTCACGAGGCGGGCGGAATTGCCATCCTTGCACATCCTGCGTGGTCACTCAATACTCCAAAAATGATCCTGCCCCTGTGCGGTGTGGATGCTACCGAGATCTACAACTCCGTATCGGCTGTACACTATTCGCGCCGCGCGGATTCCTCGCTGATCGTGGATATGCTGGCAGACGAGGGACGCATTTATCCCCTGCTTGCCACCGACGACGCCCACTACTACGACGGAACCGACGAGTGCGTTTCGTGGATCATGGTGGAGGCGACCGACAACACCAAGGAGGCACTGCTGCGCGCCATTCGGAAAAAGCAGTTTTACGCAACGCAAGGTCCCGAGATCCATCTGCTCAAGGACGGGGATGGCTACACGGTCAAGTGTTCCCCCGCAAAGGAGATCGTCTTCTTCTCCAACGGTGTGTGGTCACAGCGCGTATTTGAAGGGAAGGGTCTGACCGAGGCGCATTACGTACCCCTCCCGCACGAGCACTTTTTGCGTGCCGAGGTAACCGATGCGAGCGGCTTGCGCGCATGGACGAATATCATTGAATTGCAATAAAGGAAAACAGGTAAAAATAGAATGAAAGTAGGATTTGTATCTCTCGGTTGTCCCAAAAATCAGCTGGACACCGAGGTCATGCTGCACGAGGTTTTGCAGGCGGGCTATGAAATTACGCCCGAGGATATTGAAGCGGACATCATCATCGTCAACACCTGCGCGTTTATCGAGAGCGCAAAGCAGGAGGCGATCGACAATATTCTGGACGTTGCATGGCTCAAAAAGAACCGCAAGCTCAAGGCGATCATCGTCACGGGCTGTCTTGCGGAGCGGTACGGAGAGGAGATTTTCAAGGAGCTCCCCGAGGTGGACGCGGTACTTGGCGTTGGAAGTATTCACAACATCGTCGAGGCGATCGAAGCTGTCACCGTCAAAAAGAAAAAGGGCTCCAAGCAAAAGTATTTCTCGCACGAGGACTGCAACACCGTTCGTTTGGGCGGTGAGCGCGTGTTGACCACGCCCGAATATGCGGCATACCTCAAAATTGCGGAGGGCTGTGACAACCGTTGCGCCTACTGTGCCATTCCGTCCATTCGCGGCAAGTTCCGCTCTCGCCCCATGGAGGAGCTGGTCGAGGAGGCACAGCAGTTGGAGGCGCTCGGTGTGCGCGAATTGACTATTGTTGCGCAGGATATCACACGCTACGGATTGGATCTGTATGGCAAATATGCCCTTGCGGAGCTGTTACACCGCATTACCGAGGCAACTAGCATTCCGTGGATCCGTCTTCTGTATTGCTATCCGGACAAGATCACCGACGAGCTGATTGCCGAGATGCGTGACAATCCGCGCATTCTCAAATACATCGATCTCCCCCTGCAGCACATCAGCGACCACATGCTTACGGCAATGAACCGCCACGGCGATAGCGCTACGGTGCGCGAGGTAGTGTCAAAGCTGCGCCGCGAGATCCCCGGTATTGTGATCCGTACCACCTTTATCGTCGGATTCCCCGGGGAAACCGAGGAGGACTTTGAGGAGCTTTGCGAATTTGTCAAGGAAGCAAAATTCGACCACGCGGGTGTGTTTACCTACTCGCGTGAGGAGGATACCCCTGCTTACGATTTCCCCGATCAGATCGACGAACAGGTCAAGCAGGATCGCATGGATATTTTGATGCGCATGCAAATGGAGATCAACGAGGAGCTGAACAAGCAAAAAATCGGCAAGGTCGTTGACGTTCTTTGCGAGGATTACGATCCCGTGGCAGAGGTCCATTTTGGCAGAAGCTCTGCCGACGCCCCCGAAATTGACGGCAAGGTATATTTCCGCAGTGCCGAGCGGATCGCCCCCGGCTCTCTGGTGCGTGTCAAGGTGCGCGACGTGGTAGACTACGATCTTTACGGCAATATCGTAACGCGATAATTTGGGAGGATTTGCTATGAAAATGAATTTACCGAACAAGCTCAGCGTCCTGCGCCTTTTGATGGTGCCCGTGTTTGTGGTGGTCATGATGGTATCGGACGCGCTGTGGGCAAACCTGGTTGGTTGTGCGCTGTTTGGCTTGGCGGCTTTTACCGACATGCTGGACGGAAAGATCGCGCGCAAATATAATCTTGTTACCGATTTTGGAAAGTTCTTAGACCCACTGGCGGATAAGTTTATGGTCATTGGTGCACTGCTTGTCATTCTCTACAAGACCATGGGGGATGCAACTGTAAGCGGTATCTTTTCTTCCGTATTCTTTTGGGCGGTGATGATCGTTATTTTCCGTGAGCTTGCCGTCACCTCCATTCGCTTGGTGGTGTCCGGATCCAGCGGTATTGTGATTGCCGCCAATATGCTGGGCAAGATCAAGACCTGCACGCAGATCGCGTGCGTGGTGGTTTGCATTCTGGAGCGTGCTGTTTACGCCGCGCTCCCCACGCCGCCCGCATTTGCCGCTTATCTCCCCGCATCCTTAGCGCTTACGGTTCTCATGCTCGTGTTCACTCTGTGGTCGGGCATCAACTATATCGCCTCCTATTGGAAGTATATGGATCCGGAGAAATAATGCAAAAACGCCTTTGAACATGGAAGGCTTTTATAAAAAAACAAGCACATGTCGGCAGAGTTTTTTCTCTGCCGACGTTCGTTATAATTTGTATATTTTTCGTCTTCCTTGCCATACTAATGGTAGAATTCTGCAAGGAGGAAAAAAGAATGGATAAAAAGGTGATCGGAATTATGCTGGGCAGCATTGGAGGAGCGGCGGTGCTTGGAACGGCGGCATATTTCGTTTGGAACTGCAAAAAAATGCGCGCCTTGCGTGCGATGCACCGTACCAACGCCATTTTGCGCCGCGTTGGCAACGTGTTGTGCAAGGTGGCAGCGTCGGATGACGCCTGCATGTAAAGAAGGAGCTGAGTCATTGGCGTGATACTCATATCGGAGTATCACGCCAGTTCTATTCGCCTGTGGCGAGTGATATTGCTAACGCAGTTATATTCGGCATATGCCGAGTGGTATTCGCTTCGCGAGTTTCAGGGCGAATAGAATACCACTGAAGTCGCAAGGCTTCAATATCACTATTGCGGTAGCAATAATATCACTCTTTGCGAAAGCAAAGAATATCACTAAAAAAGCAGAAAAAGAGAGAGAGCTTCACGGAATTTTGTAACCGCGTTACTCTCTCTCCTGTTTTTATTGCAAGTTTCGCATTTGTTTAACAAATGCACAGGGCTATGCCCATACCCTTATTTTATTTCTCCGATAAGGACATCACCCATTTGACTCAGCTCCTTTTTTGATCGTTAAATGACGCGCACGCGATAGATGCCGTCCAGGGAAGCAATATGAGATGCCACCTTGTTGGAAGGCTTGGAGGAAACGTCCAAAATCGTGTAAGCGTTATCTCCCTTGGATTTGTTGGTCATGTTCTCAATGTTGAGCCCTTCCTCTGCCACCACTGCGGTGATCTTGGTCAGGATTGCGGGAACGTTTGCGTGCAGAACGCAAATGCGTGCCGTTGCCGAGCGAGGCATATCTACGTTGGGGTAGTTAACGCTGTTTTTGATGTTACCGTTCTTAAGGTACTCGTCAAGCTCGCGTGCAGCCATCACGGCGCAGTTGTCCTCGGATTCCTCGGTAGAAGCACCCAGGTGGGGGATTGCTACCACACCGGGGACACCAACGACCTCCTCGGTGGGGAAGTCGGTCACGTACTTGGAAACCTTGCCCTCGGCAAGCGCTGCCTTGAGTTCTGCCGCGTTGACCAGATCTGCGCGGGAGAGGTTGATGATCTTTACACCGTTCTTCATTTTTGCAATGCTCTCGGTGCAGATCATATTCTTGGTGTCCTTGGTTGCGGGAACGTGCAGGGTGATATAATCAGCCTTTTCAAAGATCTCGTCATAGGTTGCCGCGCGGTTGACACGGTGGTTCAGATTCCAAGCGCCCTCAACCGAAAGGAAGGGGTCGCAGCCAATGACGTTCATGCCAAGATGGATCGCGGTGTTTGCGATCAGACCGCCAATCGCGCCAAGACCGATTACACCAAGGGTTTTTCCCATCAGCTCGGTGCCTGCAAACTTGGATTTGCCTTTTTCTACCTGCTTGGCAACGTCCTCGGTCAAGGTCTTTGCCCAATCAATACCACCTACGATATCGCGTGCGGCAAGCAGGAGTGCGCAAACTGCAAGCTCCTTTACGCCGTTTGCATTTGCGCCGGGCGTGTTGAATACTACAATGCCCTTTTCGGAGCAGCGGTCAATCGGAATGTTGTTGACACCTGCGCCTGCGCGTGCAATTGCCTTGAGCTCGGAACCAAACTCCATCTCGTGCATCACGGCAGAGCGAACCATAATACCGTCGGGATTTTCTACGTTTTCACCTACGTTGTAGCCCTCGCCAAGCTCAGCAAGACCAACGGCGGCGATCTTATTTAACAGTTGAATATTCATATCCGTACTCTCTTTTCTGTTTGAATTTAAGCCTTGGGATTGTTTGCCGCAAAATCCTTCATAAATGCGATCAGAGCCTCTACACCCTCGTAGGGCATTGCGTTGTAAATGGATGCGCGCATACCGCCAACCGAGCGGTGACCCTTGAGGTTCTTGAGCCCTGCCTTACCGGCTTCGCTTGCAAACTTCTTATCCAAGTCGGCGTCTCCGGTTACAAAGGTGACGTTCATCATGGAGCGGCTGTCCTTTTTGACGGGCGCGAGATAGTAGCTTTGAGAATCAAGGTAATCGTAAAGCAGGTTTGCCTTTTTCTCGTTCAGTTCTTTCATCTTTTCCAAACCGCCCAATCCAAGGATCCACTCGTAAACAAGCTTTGCTATATAGATGGGGTAGCAGGGAGGGGTATTATACATAGATCCGTTTTCTGCCATGGTCTTCCACTCCAGCATGGTGGGCATGGTCTCCTCGGCATAGTCAAGGAGATCCTCACGAACGATGACCAGCGTCATGCCTGCGGGAGCCATGTTCTTTTGCGCGCCTGCGTAGATCACGCCAAATTTGGAAACGTCCACGGGCTCGGAGATAATGCAGGAGGACATATCGGCAACCAGCGGAATATCACCCGTATCCGGGATATAGCCGTATTTGGTGCCGTAAATGGTGTTGTTGAAGCAAACGTGGAGATATGCCGCGTCGGGGCGGATCATATCACGGGTAATGGTGGGGACGTGGTCAAAGTTATCGTCCTTGGTGGTGGCAATGCACTTAACGTCGTAGCCCATCTTTTGTGCTTCCTTGAATGCCTTGCCCGAGAACTGACCGGAGACTGCATAGTCTGCCTTGCCGGTTCTCTTGATCAGGTTCATGGGTACTGCAGAGAACTGCGTGGATGCGCCGCCCTGCAGGAAGAGCACCTTGTAGTTGTCGGGAATGTTCATCAATTTACGAAGCATTGCTTCAGCGTCTTGAATGATTGCTTCGTAGTCCGGAGATCGGTGAGACATCTCCATGACGGACATTCCGGACTGACCGTAACAGACCAATTCTGATGCTGCTTTTTCAAGTACGGGAAGTGGAAGCATGGACGGGCCTGCCGAAAAGTTGTAAACTCTGTTCATAGTATTTTCCTCCGGAAATGGATTGTTGCATTTTTGTATTTGTGTATACAAAAGTGTAACTTGTCAATAATTATATTACATTTCAGAAGGATTGTCAAGTACTTTCTGTAATTTTGCGTTATATTTTTTCCGTTTGCTTGTCAGTTGACAGTTATAAAAAAATGTGCTATAATAAGATGTAATCATTTTTTGCATCCGAGGAACGTATGAAATTCGAAAAAAAAGAAGCATGGAATCAAGTCCGCAATGTATTCCTGGTAATCGTAGGAACTTTGATATTGGCATTTGGCACGGCGGTTTTTATTTTGCCATTTGACCTGGTCGCCGGCGGAATGTCAGGCTTTGCAATTGTGATCGACGCGCTCATTCCCATCGAGTGGATCACGGTGGATATGATCATTGCCGTTTTGACGTGGTCGCTATTTTTGATCGGCTTTTTGCTGTTTGGAAAGGGCTTTGCAGCAAAGACGCTGATCTCCGCAATCGTTTATCCCATTGGCATCACCCTTTTCTTAAAATTGACCGAGCCAAGCGTTTTGGGGGGATTGTTTTGCTTGCAGGCAAGTGAATACACTGAGCTTCCCCTTATCATTTCTGCAACGGTTGGCGGTGCATTGATCGGTGTCGGCTGTGCGGTCACCTTTCTCAGCGGCGGATCTACCGGCGGCATCGATATCATCGCATTTGTTCTTTGTAAGATCTTCAAGCGGCTCAAAAGCTCGACGGCGATCTTTTTCATCGACGTCTTCATTATTTTGCTTGGTGTATTTTTGACGCAGAATCTGATCCTCTCCTTGCTCGGTATCGTCTCTGCAATGATCTCTGCAATTGTGATAGATAAGATCTTTTTGGGTGGTTCTGCTGCGTTTGTTGCACAGATCGTAACCGAAAAAGGGGAAGAGATCAACCGCGCCGTCATCGAACGGATGGAGCGAAGCACGACCATTTTTGAAGCAACGGGCGGATATTCCAAAAAGCATAAGCAGATGCTGACGGTGTCTTTCAGTATGCAGCAGTACACACGCTTGATGGATATTGTACGTCGGGCGGATCCGGCAGCATTCGTTACTGTTTGGCGTGCTCACGAGATTCGCGGTGAGGGATGGAACGAAACGAAATAAAAAAGAGGCGGCTCGTAAGCGCGTGCAAAATTAGCGGAGAAATCACAAAATATTTACCTAACACGCGGTAGGGGCGAACTGTGTTCTCCCCTACGGATATAAGAATGCAATGCAGTAAGCAAAGAATAACCCCGACAGATTTTTAAAACGTCTGTCGGGGATCTTTATATATTCGATAAACTGAAATCTGTTGAACTTTTTATGCCTTTTTGGATTTGTTATCAAGTTTCCAACCAAAAATAATTCCTAAAATGAACAAGACAAAAGAAGCGGGAATTATTAAAAACATTAACCACAAAAAAGCCCCACCAAATAATGCGATACCACCTAACAATACTAAAACCGTAGCATCAATAACAATACACGGAAAAACCAACTTATTAAATCTCTTGAATTTTAAAGCAAAATAATAGAGATATGTTGCAGCCCCAAAAGACAATATAATTGGAATAAATAACAACATGGATTTTATTATTTCTTTCAGGCTTGGGCCGACATGTTCACCCGAATAGCCTTCACTTGTCAAACACATTGGATATACAAAAACAGATATACAAAAAATAGCAACTAAAATCAGCAAAAAAACAAAAAATCCCAATAAATCTCTTTTTTGAATTTTATTCATTTTAATTCCTCCATATATTGTAATTTTTGATTAATTCAACTATTTGCTAAATGAAAATTTGTCGTTCCGTTTTATCGCAAGTTTCGCCTTTGTATTACAAAAGGCATCGGGCAAAGCCCATACCCCTAAAGATGCACGAACGCGTCCAAAGGCTCCCTCCGGGAGGGAGCTCCCGACGGAGTCGGGTGAGGGAGAGCGCGTTACAACCAAGCTTGTCAAAACTTCAAAGTCACGCAGGCTCCTTCCGTCACGCTACGCGTGCCACCTCCCTCTCGGAGGGAGGCTTTTCGCTAACTCCATTATAACACCAATTGGCAGAGAAAACAAGGTCTCTGCCAATTTTTTTGT
>JAFTKJ010000043.1 GCA_017453305.1 Clostridia bacterium | reverse complement strand
AGCGGTTTTTAAGGTAGAAATCCTTACGGATTTCAATATTTTATGTGTGTTTTTTAGCCGCGCTCCCGCCCTCTGCCGTACCTTTGTACGGCGACGATGGCGGGATCACGTCTTCTGCATCTGAATGACTCAGCCCCTTTTGCTTTTGCACAAGTTCCTTTTATTTTTCACGCCATTGACCGGGGCTGACTCCCATAAGGCGTTTAAACATTTTTGAAAAATTACAAACGTCATCATATCCGCAAAGCTGAGCTGCCTCTGCCACGGATGCTCCGTTTTTCAAATGCTTTTGTGCCGCCTCCATGCGTACCGAGATCAGATATTCCTGTATCGACTCCCCTGTTTTTTCCTTAAAAAGGCGCGAAAGGTATCTGCGATCCAGGTTCATGATCTGTGCAATTCGTTCCACGCGCACCTGTTGCATATACATGGCTTGAATGTAGTTTTTGACGCGGCGCACGTAGTGGTTGGAGTGCTTTTGAGATGCAAAGAACTCTCCGTACATACCAAATAGCAGAGCTGTTGTTTTGTACTCCAGCATACCGTCATTCTCGTCACATTGCAACATTTCCCCTGCCCAATTCTTCGCGAAGCGGATCACAGGTGGGAGCTCAGCAAATCGTGCACTCAAGCTACCGTCAAAGCCGATCCATTGGTAATACCAGGGGTCAGTCTCGGAAGCGTGATATACGGTCACCTCACCCGGCAGAATAATAAATGCCTCCCCCGCGTGAACCTGATATTCCACGCCGCCCTTTTCATACGTTCCGCAACCTTTGATTACAAAATGAATCAGCGTATATGGGCGGATGGCGGGTCCGTAGCGGTGAGCTGCAACACATTGCTCCTCTCCCAAAACACGGGGGTTGAGGTCTTTGAAGCCGCGATTGACCAGTGCAATATCATTGACATTTCTGCTCATAACGGTTCACCTCCCTTTAAGTTACATTATACCATATAAAAGATACATAATGCAATAGAAAATCAAAAAAAAAATGATATAATATTATTATTGGTCGAACTGTGTACAAACTTTTCGACGTAAAATTGAATTTGTTGAAAGGAACCAAACAACAATGAAAGTTACATTTATGGGTGCGGGAAGCTCTGTCTTCTCCAAAAACGTCCTTGGTGACACGATGATGTGCGATTCATTCCATGACGTAGAGATCGCACTTTACGACATTGACGCAAACCGCTTAGAGGAATCCTATCTGATGATCGATGCTATGAACAAGACCATCAATGAAGGACGCGCAAGCGTAAAAAAATATCTTGGTGTAGAACAAAGAAAGGATGCTCTGCGTGGTGCCGATTTTGTGGTCAACGCCATTCAGGTCGGTCTTTACGATCCCTGCACCATCATCGACTTTGAAATCCCCAAAAAATATGGCATTCGTCAGACCATTGCAGATACGCTGGGCATTGGCGGCATTATGCGCGGTATGCGCACCATTCACGTCATGAAGGGATTTGCAGAGGATATTGAAGAGGTTTGCCCCAATGCTTGGCTGCTTAATTACACCAACCCCATAGCAATTCTCGCAGGCTATATGCAACGCTACACCAACGTAAAGACTGTTGGTCTTTGCCACAGTGTACAGGTTTGCCCCTCCTCCATCCTCAGAGGCGTTGGCATGGAAGACAAGCTGGAAGGCTGCCAGACCAAGATTGCAGGTATCAACCACATGGCATGGTTGCTTGAGATATTTGATAAGGACGGCAACGATCTTTATCCCGAGATCCGCCGTCGTGCAAAGGAAAAGAATGCAAACGAGAAGCACAAGGATATGGTTCGTTTTGACTATATCGAAAAGCTTGGCTACTACTGCACCGAAAGCAGTGAGCATAATGCAGAGTACAATCCCTTCTACATTAAGCCCGGCCGTGACGATCTGATTGAAAAGTTCAACATTCCGCTGGATGAATATCCGCGTCGTTGCATCAACCAGATCGCAAAGTGGCAAAAGCAGAAGGAAGAGATCATGAACGGCGGAAACGTACAGCACACGCGCTCCAACGAGTATGCCTCCCGCATTATGGAAGCCATTTGGACCAACACCCCTTACAAAATCGGCGGTAACGTGATCAACCACGGTTGCATCTCCAATCTCCCCGATCTTGCATGCGTGGAGGTCCCCTGCCTGGTTGACAACAACGGCATTACTCCTACCTACGTAGGCGATCTTCCGTTGCAACTGGCGGCAATGAACTCCACCAACATCTACCCGCAGATGTTGACCATTGAGGCAGCTTACACCGGCAAGATCGAGTACCTCTATCAGGCTGCCATGATGGAGCCTATGACCGCCGCACACCTCTCCACCGATGAGATCGTGGCAATGTGCAACGACTTGGTTGAGGCACACACCAACGCCGGTTATCCGATCTTTTAATCATTGCTCATTTTGGGGAAGCTGAAAGGCTTCCCCTTTTTTCTTTCAAAAATAAAGAAGGGGCTGATTCATTTAGCGCAGAACAAAAACACACAAGCAAAATAAGAGAAAAACGAACCGCTTTTTCTGTCGAGAAGATAGAGAAAGCGGTTTTTAAGGTAGAAATCCTTACGGATTTCATATTTTATGTGTGTTTTT
>JAFTKJ010000002.1 GCA_017453305.1 Clostridia bacterium | reverse complement strand
TTTGCGAGAAAACTGCGAGAAAGGCTTCTCGCAAAGTGCATCAAAAGATGCGAAAAACCCAATAAAATCAAGGGTTTTTAAGGGATTACATAAACAGACGAAGGAAGTTTTCAAGACCGCCTCGTTATGACCGCTTCGATAACCCTCCGTGTTTGCTATTTAATTGTGTTTTTTCTTGCCTTTAGAATTCTCGATAGAGATCATTTGAGGCAGATATTTTACCGTCTGAAAAACGGCGTGTTTTGAACCTCTTTCGGAGGTCGCCGTCTTGCATCATCGCGCGGCTGGCTGAAATTTCAAGACTGTTTTATTGTACCACAATTGTTTTGCGTTGTCAAGGGGTTTGGGATTTTTCGATGCTGTTTTTTTATGCCTTGGAAGTTGTGCGGTTAATGTATGGTCGCTTTGGATTTTCCGATTTTTGTGCTTTTTTGAAAAAAGTATTGAAATTGGTGTCGACGAGTGGTATAATGATGTCGAAATCAAACGAAAGGAGTAGAAAGATGGCTACGAAAAAAACGAATGCGGAATTGTTTTCCGCTGTGCTGTATTTGGTAATCGGTCTTTTGTTGGTTATTTTCCGCACGCAAACGCTCGGTTGGGCTATGACCATTGCCGGTGTGGTATTTGTGGTCGCAGGCGTTCTTGATATCGTCAAAAAGAACATGGTCGGCGGTGCTGTCAGTCTGATCATCGGTATTGCAATTCTGGTGCTTGGTTGGTTGGCGGCGCAGATCGTTCTGCTGGTGCTCGGTATCCTGATTGCGATCAAGGGTGTGCTTGCTTTGCTGGATGCTCTGAAAAAGCACAAGACGACCCTGCTGGACGTTTTGTTCCCCGTGTTGACCATTATCGTTGGCGTCATGCTGGCGTTTGGTAACGGACTTGACATTATGATTTTGATTGTTGGCATATTGCTGATGGTTGACGGTATTCTCGGTCTGCTCAACGCAGTGAAGAAGTAATCAAAAAAAGGATGCTCTGCTTTTCGGTGGAGCATCCTCTTTTTTTGTTTGCAGGCGGATCAAAGATCGCGGTACTCTCTCGGCGAGGCTCCAATACTACGATGGAATTCCGAGGAAAAATAGCTGACGCTATCAAAGCCGACGCGCATTGCCACCTCGGTAACAGAGTACAGCTTGGTGCGCAAAAGCTGGCAGGCAAGCTCCATGCGTTGCTTTTTGACGTATTCGATAGGGGAGAGACGATAGAATTTTTTGAATTCCTTACGGAAGTAGACCTCACTCGTGCCAAATCGGGCAGCGAGATCACAGATGCGCAGGTCAACGTCGCAAACGTGCTCGTCAAGATATTGTTTGCATTCCGCCATGCGTCGGTAGGGCTTGGGGGTCGTGGGGAAGAAGAGAGGCTCCGCCTCGGACAACAGCCGATACGCATCCGCCATGCAGGCATAGGTGCTTTCCCCCTGGTAGTGACGGATCCCACGCTCAAACAGATGAAGCAAGGCGTCGGTCTGCTGCGGCATGACCGTCATGGGAACGGTTCCAAAGTTTTTTGAATCCTCGGTGTTACGGTAATGCAGGATCAGCATCTCTCCCGGCTGTGTGATCTGCGTTTCGTAAGCGCAGCCTGCCGGCAAAAAGGTGATGGTGTGTGGCTTGGACACAATGGTGGTATTTGTTGTGAAAATTGAAACTTCTCCGCTTTTGCGATAGGTCAGGGAAGAAAAATTGCGCGGCGGAACTTTTGCTCTGCTTGGTTGATAGGATGCACGAAAAAATTCCACCTGTATCAAAATCGGTATCTCGCTTGGCATTACGTGTTCCTCTCAGTTGCATTCGGTCTTTGTTATATCATAGCACATTTTTCTCGGTTTTTCAAGCACCTTTGTTTCGAAAAGTGAAAATTTGTAGAAAAAATAGCCGCACCCGAAAGTGCGGCTGAAAACAACTACATATTTGATAGGTATTTTTTTAATAGTGGATGAAGAACTTTTGGTTGAACAATTTCAAAAAATTGAAAAGCTTCTATTGTTTGCCCCTGTTTAAATAAAAACATACCCTTTAAGTAAGCATTACCCCAATCATCTTTCTTACTTAAGTTTAGATAAAGTGCATGATGAATTTGTGCCTGATTTATATTATCCGTTAAAAGATTATGTAATACAAGCCAAAATTGCTTTTCTTTTTCCATCTTTTTAATTGCTTGTATGTTTTCTAAAAATTTATCATGATTCTCTTTTGAGAGATAAGAAACAGCAATCATTAAATTCAAACTATCAATTTTTGTTATTATTTGAGATGTGCGTGCTAAAGCAGAAGCTACAAGGCATTGTTCCCTCATTTTTTCTGCTTTTTTAATTACATTTTCATATTTTCCACTATTGTATTCTTTCACCAATTTTGAATACTGAAAAGAAATATAAATGTACCTAAAAAAAATGCACATTAAAATCACTCCCAGAATTGGAACTATTACATCCCAACGAACTGTCAACTTGTTCACCCCCCATGTTTAAATATTTTTAACGAGCAAACGCTTTAATATAAGCAGGAATAGCCGGGATCAATTGCGGAACATATGATATGGCAAGCATGCTTAATATAACCTCGGGAAGATTTATTGAAGTTTTGTCATATAAATACCCATCGCCTTTTACATAAGTATAACACATTTTGGTCGAATTTGCAAGTACTTAACATGAAAAACAGCCGCACCCGAAAGTGCGGCTGAAAAAATCAACGATAAGTGTGACTCATGATAATTGGAAAGAAAATACAGTAGCCAACACTTTATCTATAGCTGTTCTATATTGTGTAGGCGCATCTATCACATATGCTTTATTTTGATACACAACAATCTGTCTATATGAGAACATTCCTGCAGAAGAACTCCAAAGCTTATTTTCCGCATCTTCACTCAACGGAAGATCTTTTTCATAAAGGTTTTTCCCCGTTACACTAATGTAATATTTTAACGCAGAATCTGAGTCTGCAAATTCGTAAGCAAAAATCTCATATTCCAATTCATTCGAATGAAATTTCATTCCAAAAAATGATTCAAACGATAAATCCTTAAGATGTTTATCTTTTTCAGGGGAAGCGTATCGTTCAATCATCAAATCGGTCTGATCGGCTGGGATTAATTGTTCGCATTCATCAATAGTTTGAAAAATAAAGTATTCCTCGGGAGAAGAAATATCCAGCATACATACTATAAATCCTTCGATGAGTAAAAACGCAACAATCAATCCTAATAATAGCGGTGAAATTTTTTTAGATAGCATAAGTTAATCCTTTCGTTACGTATTATACGCAGGTGCTCCTAATGCTGCACCGGTTCCCAAAGCACCAATAAGTGCAGACAAATCATAATAAGTATAGCATACTTTGGTGGAATTTGCAAGTACTTAGATGAAAACAGCCGCACCCGAAAGTGCGGCTGAACATAAGTTTAAGGATAAATAATCCTATTATCAAATAATATTTTCAGAAATTCATCTGATGGCGTATAAACTGAGTAGGGGTAATGTGGTAACGACATATACCACTGGTTGTCAACACATTCCAACACAAGGTATGTTTTAATTCGAGGGTGCAATTTTGAAGATACGATGATTTTAGTCGGATTCACAAAATTAATTTTGGGTTGTTCGGGACCAAACATATCTTGCCACACGATCTCATCCAATGTGTTTGCAATCTCAAATACATCCTCTAAATAATTATAATCCTCACGAAAATACACCTCATGGCGGTCATATATGAATAATGGATTATCTATGGTATATGAGTAATAAAAGAGTCTATAACCGAAGTGCCGATGACCGTTCCAGCTCACAAGAACATCATCTTCGTATTCGAAAGAATATGGGTACTCATCATCTGCTCTGCTTGGTTGATAGGATGCACGAAAAAAATTCAACTTGCGTTAAAATCGGTATGCTGTTCGACATGATTTGCGCCTCCTGCTTGTAATCGGTCTTTTTTATATGATAGCACTTATTTTTGATTTTTTCAAGCACCTTTGTTTCGAAAAGTGAAAATTTGTTTGTTTTTGTTATTGTAAAGAAGGTTAAGTTGTGCTATAATCAATCTGTCAAATCTCATTTTCAAATCATATTTTTAAAAACAGGAGAGATCTTTATGCAGAATCTTGATCAACTGATCCGCGAATCTATGAAAAAAGAGGGCATCGACCTGATCGGCTTTGCCTCCCGTGAGCGCTTTGCCACGGTGGATGCGCAACACAATCCTTTTTCCATCTTCCCCGAGGGAAAAACGGTGATCATGCTTGGTAAGCGTATTTGCCGCGGTTCCTTGCGCGGCGTGGAGGAGGGAACCAACTTTGGTGATTACAAGCTCTTCGGTCAAAATTGGCTGGAGGACGAATTCTTGTCCCTTGCCTGCTACAATCTGGTGCGCGTGCTGGAGGACGAGGGCTGGGAGGCGGTTCCCGTGTTCCCGAACCCTGCAGAGATCAAGCCCACGGGTGTATCGGTAGCGGAGGGGCGTCCCGAGCCGAACGTATTCCCCGATTTTACCTACGCGGCGGTTGCTTGCGGCATTGGCGAGATCGGCTTTGGAGGTCTGCTCCTCACACCCAAATACGGCTCCCGTCAACGCTTCCACATGATCATTACCGATGCGCCCCTGCCCGAGTCGCCGCTCCTGGAAAAGACGGTGTGCGACCGTTGCGGCAAGTGCGCGCAGGCGTGCCCCTTGGGTGCGATCGACGAGAACAACGTTGAGGTGATCGATATCTGCGGCAAGAAGATGGAGGTTGCCAAAATCGACTATGACAAGTGCCGCACCTGTAAAAACGGTGCATGCCCCAACCGCCTGGCTCCCTACGCAAAGCCCGACCGTGTTGCCGCGCTTTGCAACCGCACGTGCCTGTGCCATCTGGAGGAGAGCGGTGCATTGGAGAACAACTTCCACGAGGTGTTCCGCAAGCGTGACGCCTGGGCGATCGGAGATCGCGGTGCAAAGTACGAACGCGATATCGAAAGCAACAACGTCCTTGGCGGTCAGTACAGCAAAGGAGCCTCCAAATGATGAAGCTGACGTCGCAAATGATCAAGGAAAAGGCGGCGGAGCTGGGGATCGATTGTATTGCCATTGGCAACGTCGAACGCTTTGCGGGTGCTCCCAAGCTGATGTCACCCACCACCTATTTTCCGGAAACAAAATCCGTAATCGCGGTTGCTATGCGCATTCCGCGCGGCACGTATCGCGGTATTGAAGAGGGAACGCATTGGCACAACTATACGTTCTACTCCTACAACAAGCTCAATTCTTATTTCCGTCCCAGACTCTCCTACGAGCTGGCATGCTTTATCGAGGATCACGGCTGGGAGGCGGTGTTGCATTATCCCGCCGTTCCCGAGGGGAACGGAACCATGCAGGAGCCGGTTGCCGAGGGCAAGGTTCCGCCCGACGTTATCTGCTCGGCTCGTGTGATTGCGGCAGGCTGTGGACTTGGCGAGATTGGATACTCCAAGGTCTTTCTGACCAAAAAGTTCGGTCCTCGCGTGCGCATCGGCTTGATTTTTACCGATTGCGAGCTGGAGCCCGATCCGATCCTTGATACGGGGGACATCTGTATTCACTGCGGCGCTTGTGTGCGCGAGTGCCCCGGAGATGCCATTCCGCCTGTGAAGGACGAGAAAAAGCGGCTTGAGATCGACTACGGCGAAAAGAAGGTGTGGTACGGCGACGTTCGCATGGGCCGTTGCACGCTTTCTCACCACGGTATGAACAACGAGTGTTCGCCCTTCCTCAAAAAGGAATTTCCCAACATGGCGTTTGACGTGCGCAACAGCGAAATGACCGAGGAGGAGGCTTACATTCTCTCTTACATCGTCGCCGGCGGTAAGTGGGGACGCAAGCCCGACAGCAACAACGTCATCGGTTATTACGACTATATTCTGACGCACACGGGTTATTTTGCCATTTGCGGTGCACGCGGCTGCATTCGCGCGTGTATGAACGCTTTGGAAAAGACCAACCGCATTGAAAACAAGTTCCACAATCCCTTCTACTACAAAAAGAGCTGGCTTTTGCCTAATCAGCCCACCGAGGTCTCCAAGGGTGTCAACCCCTACCGCGAGGCTTTCCTGGACGAAAAATACCCCGGCATTCGGGAGAACGAGTACGAAAAGACCGAGGATTGATCCAAAATACGGAGGAAGCTTCTGAAAAGAGGCTTCCTCCGTACCGTTATTTCAAGAGTTTTACGCAAGAGTGCTTTTCCGAGTTGATGCTATCTCATAATGTAATACATCAAATAGCGGTCGGGACGTTCCTTGGCGTAGCGCGAGCGTTTCATATACTCAAAGGAGACCTCAAGATCTGTGCGTTCCATGATCTCGGTCAAGCGCGTGGCGCGGATATCACGGGCGAGGGCATCCGTTTTTTCGGCGCGCTCGGCGTCGTCCTCGGTGCGCACCGCCATCAGATAGCGGATCGCCAGATGCTCCCGTGCGATGCGGGCACGAACCTGATCATTCTCTGCCGCTTCCTCGGCACGTGAAAAGAGCTCGTCACAACGCAGGATCAGCCCGTCCGAGAGGTACTGTGCGTCGGGATGATCGTACAACGTCATGCGTTTTCCTTTGACTGCTTCGGTCATCAGGTGCAGATATTCCCGGATATACGGTGCGCCGTTTCCGTATACACCGTCGGTAAATTCGCAAATCAAAGTGTCCACGTCCGCATTCACGTCCCACAACAGATGCGAGATGAGATAGACCTTGAGGTCATCCATCGACGCCCCTCCGCCGTAGGAAAAGTTTCCTTGCTGCAGCATTCCCTTGACGCCGTGACGCTTGTACCAGCGGATATTTTCCGCCACGGTGTAAAAATTGGGGAACGGCTGCAGATAGTTGTGAAAGTTCACGGCGTAATCCCAAACGTACAAGCGCTTGCAGATGCGCGACCACTCCCGTACGTTGTTCAAAAACTCGGCGCACGCTCCGTTTGGATCACGGGACGCAAGTACCTCCATGGGATCGCCCCATTCGCACTCAATATCACACAAGCGGACGATCACGTTGTCGCGTGGCTTTGCGTAGCGAGGCGCTACGCGGGAGTACTGATAGGCAAAGGTATGGATCAGGATTTGGGGATGCTCGCGCTCGATCTCCTCGGCAATGCGGTTGACAAAACGGATGATGCTACCCGAGGGAGAGCCCTCTTCCTCGTCGATGCGACGGCATTCGGGGCATTGACACCATGCGATCTTGTCATTTTGCGCTACCGAGAATACGCGGCACTCGGGGTGCTCGCGGATCCATTCTTTCACTTGACGGAGTGCGATCTCTTGCACGCGTGGGTGCGAAAGGCAGGGCTGCAGCGGTGAGCGCTCACCCTTCCAAAGGGCAAAATACTCGGGGTGCTCCTCAAAATAAAGGCGCGGCGGTACGAGGTCGTCAAAGGAGTGATGGCAGTTGAAAAATTTCATGTTGCCACCCTTTTCGGCAGAGAGGTCACCCAGTGTGGTATTGAGGCGATTCTTGGCGCAAAACGCACCGTCAAAGGCAAAGCGGAAATACGTATCGCGGTATTCAAAATCGGGTGTTTGGCGCAGGTCGATCGTTGGGATCACAAGCTCCTCTACGTGATCGATACGTTCAACGCCCTTGGTAAAGGCGCGAAATCCGAGAAAACGCCGCAAAAGCTCATACACACCGTACAGCGTGCCGCGTGGCGTGTTGCCCGTGATAAGCAGATTTTCCCCTGCCGAGCGGATCAGAAATCCCTCCTCGCCAAGCGCTGCCAGCTCCTCCTCGCTCACCCATTTCATGCCGTCTCTGGTGGATGCGCCGATCCAAATTTCGGGCGAGCGGACGGGACAGCGATCCGAAACGTATGGGATAAACGTGCCCGTTGCTTCGTAAATATAGTGCTGTAGTTGTGATGCGGCGTATCTCTCGCAAGAGGTGGAAAGATTTGCGCCAATGATGCTATAGTGGCATATGCCGTTTGTAATCATGCGATGCTCCGTCACGTTGCATTCCTCGCTTTCTTCTCTGCTTCCACGGCGCGGCGGATCTCAAAGCCGTTCTCCTCCAAAAGCACCTCTGCGCGTGCCTCAGTCACACCGCAGATGTCGCCGACAATGCGGATCATTCTTGCGCGCAGCTTGCGATTGGTGGGGCGCAGATTGATCATCAAATTTTCATATACGTGCCCCAATTGGATCATCACCGAGGTGGAGATCATGTTCAAAATCATCTTGTGCGCGCTCCCTGCCTTCATGCGTGTGGAGCCCGCAATGACCTCTGCACCTGTATCGGGATGAATGCCAACGTCGGCGATCTCTTCAATGGGACAGCCCTTGTTGCAGGAGAGTGCGACGCAAAATGCGCCCATCTCCTTGGCGTAGCGGAGGGCACCCAGCACGTAGGACGCGCCGCCCGCTACCGAAATGCCCACCACGCTGTCAAGCTCGGTCAACGAATAGGCGGACAGATCGCGTGCTCCGTCCGTGTCGGAGTCCTCTGCACCCTCCACTGCATGGCGAAGTGCACCGTCACCGCCTGCGATGATGCCCACGACCAGATCGGGGGAGACGCCGAACGTCGGGGGACATTCCGAAGCATCCAGCACGCCAAGACGTCCGGACGTGCCGCAACCAACGTAAAAGAGTCTGCCGCCTTGACGCATGCGTTCCACAATGCCGTCCACCGCCCGGGCGATGTGTTCAAGTTCCGCATCGATCGCGTCCACGGCACGGCGATTTTCATTCTGGATCAAAACAAGCATCTCTGCACTTGACGCGCGGTCGATGTGTATCGTTGCCGTATTTCGTTCCTCTGTTTTCAACATATTTCTGCCTCCAAACCTGCGCGGTAGAGTGCTCCGCGCACCATGCTGTCACGGCAGATCCGTACCTCAAAGCGCGGATCCTCCATATATTCCCGCAGGAGCGAGAGCCATACGTCACCGTATGCTGTCAGTCCACCGCAAAGCACCACGGGGATGCTGCCGCCCCCCGAAAAGCGCTTGCCCGTGTGATACAGCATGCTTGCAACTCCCTTTGCGTGGCGGTGCAAGATCTCACTTGCTACCGCGTCCCCTGCGGTGTAGGCTTCAAAGACCGAGGGCGCATAGGATGCCAGGGTCTTTTTTCCGTTTTGATAAAAATGCGGCAGGCACTTCAAAACCGAGTCGCAGCCACACTTTTGGCGCACAAGGGAGGTCAAAAGTGTAGGGGTCCCGCTTCCGTCCTCCTCCTGCAGTGCTGCCAGAACGCCGTCACTGCCAATGGAGAAGCCGCTTCCGTGCTCCAAAAAGAAGTGTCCGTATCCACCAAAGCGCTCAGGTACTCCGTTTTGCTGGGAGAAGGCGATCACGCCCGTGCCGAGAATGGCAACGATACCGTCGCGCCCCTGCAGAGCGGTTGCCACGGCGTTTTCTCCGTCGCTTCCGTTGTTGACGGCGCCAAAAGCGTGCGCTTCCAGAATGGCGCGGATCTGCTCGCGGTTGTTGCCGCTGATGCCCCCCGCAAGACCTGCAAACACCGAGATCTGATGCATGGGAATGCCGTTGCAGATGCGGTGGATCCCACTGTCCAGCACCTCGCGCGTGGTCTGCATGCCAACGTCGGTGGGATTGCTGCCGCCGAGGATCACCTGCTCCAGGATCCTGCCGTTGCGATCGCTCAGCACAAACTCGGTCTTCGTTCCGCCACCGTCAATGCCAAGATAATATTGAATGGACGAGGATGCCGTCATCAGCTCGTCTATGCTGACGTGCAGACAGCGCGCCAGCTGCGGCAGGACCGACGTGGGAGGCAATGCTTGCCCCATCTCCCACTTGCTCACCGACTTTTCGGAATAATTCAACCGCTCCCCCAACGCGCACTGGGTCAAGCCAAGCGCCAGGCGATGCTTGCGGATGTTTTTTGCAACCATATCCAAAAGATGTTCCATTTCTCCCTCCGCGTTGCTTTTTTCTTGATTATACCACAATTCGGAGAGTCTTACAACCTCTTTTTTGGAGAATAAAAGAAAAAACTCTACAGATAGTGGAGCTTTTTTGGAGAGAGCGCCCATTGATATACAGAATTGCGGATCTCTGATACCCCTGACGAAAAGATAAACGCAACGCTTCAAAGATTGAACGAAAAGCACTTGACTATTTTATACTGTGGGTGTATAATGGTATTGCTTTCTTTTGCCCGTTTTACAGGCGGACGATTTGCAAAAACGCATTTTGGAGGTGCACAATGAGACTTACCATAAAATCAAACGGATACGAGGCTCATGCAGCCCTTTTGGAGCGACATATCAAAAAGCGCATTCCCGCAGAGGTGGGATGCGGAGGCTTGCTGATTGAGCTTCGAATCGATGCTTCTATCGGGTCTGCCGAAAGTTATCGGATTTCTCCTATTGAAAAGGGATACGAAATTGTGGGCAGTGACGTTTTGGGGCTGTACTATGGGATCGGAAAGCTTTTGCACTCCGCGAAATGGAGCGAGACAGACTTTGTGCCAAATCCTCCCGCAGGTGTTGTTACACCTGCTTGCAGCTTTCGCGCTACCTACTTTGCCATTCATTTTTACAATTGGTATCAGCAGGCTCCTACCGAGGAATTGGAGGAGTACGTGGAAAATATGCTCTTGTGGGGATATAGCACCATCATTGCCGTATTGCCCGTGGTCAATCTTTCCTCCTTTGAGGATGAGCTGTACGCAAGATCGGTGAACAAGCTGAAGCGTGTATTTTCCCTTGCAAAAAAATTCGGTATGAAGAGCGGTATCATATCTACGGTCAATCAGGGATTGAAAACGGCACCCGCCGAGCTGGGAGCAAGCTACGAGCTGTGGCGCTCTCCCACCAAGTTCCGCCTCGTTTGTCCCTCTAAGCCGAACGGGGTCGAGTACCTGCGCGATATATGGAAGCATGTTTTTGCGGATTTTGTAGACGTTGGATTGGACTATCTCATTGCATGGCCCTACGACGAGGGTGGATGCTCCTGCCCCGATTGCCGTCCGTGGGGGGCTAAGAAGTATGCCGATCTCTGCACGGAGCTGAACGAGGTTGTCAAAAAGCTTTATCCAAACATTCAGGTTATCGTTTCCACGTGGCTCTTTGACACGGGCATTTACGGCGTGCAGGGAGAATACGAA
Source organism: Clostridia bacterium (assembly GCA_017453305.1). Lineage (GTDB taxonomy): Bacteria > Bacillota > Clostridia > Oscillospirales > CAG-272 > UMGS1865. Next base: position 25,241 of record JAFTKJ010000002.1, on the reverse strand, counting down.
GGCTTTTACGAGCGCTTGCGAACCGATTTGAGCTGGGTGGATTACATCATGGTGGACGGACACGGAGAGAAGCCTTATCCTGCGTATCCTATCACGCATGAGGTCATCAAGCCCGTGGTCAACTTCCCCGAAATCAGTATGTTCGGCCACCACCCCTGGGGAGGGCTTGGCGCAAACCCACTGTGCAAGCACTTTCAACAGATCTGGGATAGCTCCCGTCACGTTCTGCAGGGCGGCATGCCGTATTCGGAGGGGATTTACGAGGATATGAATAAGGTCCTGTTTGCGGGCTATTATTGGAATCCCGAAAAGAGATACGACGAGATCCTCGCGGAATATATTGCGTACGAGATGGATGCGGGTGCGTGGGTGGACGACGTGATCCGTATGATGGAGCTGATTGAGGAAAACTATTTGCTCGTGGCATTTAATCGTGAGCCTGCGTTAGAGCCTGCCCTGGAGGCAAAGCGAATTGCGGATGAGATCAACGAAAAGCTGCCCGAAAGAGGGAAACATGCATGGCGTTGGCGTATTTTGTATCTGCGCGCGCAGATCGACGCCAAGCGATACGGCTACTATTTTGCAAATAACATGCACGGACAAAGAGATCTGGTAATGCTGAGAACCCGATACGGGATTTTGCTTAAGGATGATGTCGAGGTGCAACAGATGTTTTGGGAGCTTTGCGCGCTTTATCACTGTGTGGACTACAACGGTGAAAATCGCTGGACGCATCCCCCTGTCAACGGCGGCGATCCTTTTGATACGCTTGAGAATATGAAGGGTGTCGGAAACGGGATCTGATTTTCCTTTGCTTCGGTGCGCCTTGCGTGCCTACTACCGACGTAACCCTCAAAAAATTGAAAGAATAAAACAGAAAACAAGAGCGAAGGGATCGTGCTCCTAAGGACACAATTCCTTCGCTCTTATTTTTTATCATTTTCTATTCTTTTGATATCGTGTAAATGGGCACGTCATCTTTGCGTGAGACGCTCGGCGTTTCCGTGCATCAAAAGCTCCAGGACGTCGTGGGGAAGGGAGAGCTTTTCAATCAGCTCCTGATGTACGTTATCAAAATAATCTCTTGCGTAGAGAAAACGGTCCGGGAAGCGGCAGATCAGGCGATAGGTGTAATCAAGATCACGCGAGAGCGCACGGCATCCCGAGCCCGCCGAGATATCACAGTAGAGATTTTTGTGCTTGGTGAGCAGCTGTTCCACCATGCCGCCGGGGATCACGGGACCGCTTGGATACCCGATGGTGGCGGCTTGATCATCCCCCGAGATGTGTGCCCAAAAGCCGGGCGCGTGACCGAGGATGGCGGTGTCCTTGCAAAGGGAGAGGAGGTTGTCCAGGTGATCGATGCTGCCTCCGTACCACCAGTTGCGTCTGGGGTAGTTCTTGGGGGAGCGTGTCGCCTCCGGATAGTCAAAGTGGAGGGTGACGGGCAGATGTGCCTCACCGCAAAAGCGGAACAGATCAACGGCGTCGGGATCGTCGTACAGCATACGGTATTTGATCTCACCGCACACGCGCACGTCGTAAAGATCGACGGCAGAGCGCAGGGCATCAATGGCATCGGGGCGATGCGGATTGGGACCGTAGCCGAGAATGAACCGCTCGGGCGCGCGTTGCTTGTACTCCAGACAGCGAGAAAAGGGGATCGGTACGCTGTTCTCTCCGCCAAGAATGGGTCCCGAGAGTGCGTAGACGGAATCGGGAGAATAATCGCCCCACGGCGTCTCCCAGGAGAGCAGCCAGGTCTTGTCAATGTGGTAGGTATCCATGTTTTTGATAAAGGCATCAAAATCGTGCTTATGCCAATCGGGATGGTTGTGCGCATCAATGATCATTTTGGTAAGTTCCTTTCTGCTATATGCCGTGCGCGTTCGCGCGAACACGGTGAATCATGATTATTATACACCCGTTGCGAGATGTTTGCAAGAGACGTGATTGCTTTTGTTTAGCACAATATTGCTTAGGTGAATAAAGCTTTTGAAGGCGGTCAGCGATGGGGGCGCTCCTGCAACGCATGCTTTTAAGACCGCTCCTTTTTATGCAAGGCGTCTGTTGACGGGAATATTGTATAAGAGATGGGGGGCTTTTTGCAAGCTCCCCCGAGATCATTGTCGAGTCAAAATGTAATTCGTGTCACGCTCCGCACCCGTTTGGAGCTTTCGTCCAAATCGAAGATCGCCCCCTGCGCACGGATAGAGCCGTCTGCAACGGAAAAGCGCGTGGGCATCATGGTGCGAAAGCGGTAGACGACCGCCTCGGCGTCGGTGCCGAGAATGCCGTTCACGGGACCGCACATGCCAAGGTCGGTGATATAGCCCGAGCCGCCCGAAAGCACCTGCTCGTCGGCGGTGGGAACGTGCGTGTGCGTGCCGAACATCACCTGCACGCGACCGTCAAAATAGCGCGCGAGTGCCAGCTTTTCGCTGGTTGCCTCGGCGTGGATATCCATCAGCGCAAGATCATAAGTGCCGCTTTCACGCTCTAAGATGCGATCCACCGTATCAAACGGGGAGGCAAGCGGATCGAGATAAACTCTTCCGCTGACGTTGATGCAAAGCAGGCGCCACCCGCACACGTCACGCACGGTGTATCCCACGCCCGGTGCTTCGGGGGGATAGTTGGCAGGGCGAATGATGCTCTGCTCGTGCGCGTCAAGATAGGAGTAGATATCCTTGACGCCAAACGCATGGTTTCCAAGTGTGATCAGATCGATTCCAGAATCAAGGAGTGCCTCGGCGTCGGCGGTGCTCAAGCCGTGAATGTTGGTGGCGTTTTCGCCGTTCGCCACGGTAAAATCAATGTGTTCCTTGCTTCGCAAGCTCCAAAGCTTTGCTTTTAAATAATCGGCGGTGTTGCTTCCTACAACGTCGCCCAGGGCGAGAATACGCATACGGTAGCCTTTCTATGAAAAAATTATCTCAATTCAAAGAACTCGACCTCTTCACCGACAGGACCGATGCAAAAGCCCATGCGAGCGGGGAAGGGAGGGTCTGAGTTGAAGCAGATGTCGGTGGGCTCAATGGTGATCTTGTAGCCTGCCTTGCGAGCGATCTCAATACACTCGTCCACGCTGTCCACCTCAAGCGCAATGTGACGGAGCGCGCCCTGGGAGAGCACGTCCTTGCCGTTGGCACAGATCTCCAGAACGCCGGCACCCGTATCCAGCATCACGCAAGGGTATTTTGCCTCGCCGCCGGTGGTCCAGGTTCTGACGATCTCCATACCGTACAGATCGTGGTAAAAGTGCACGGTCTCCTTAAAATGCTCCTCGCTGATGCACTTGAGGGCAATGTGGTGAATGCCTTTTGTGATACGCTTCATGGTAAATCCTCCGTTTGGTTGTTTCAACCGCTTGACGTTTTAAAGAAAACGGTGTCTTTTCCTAACTATTTTAGCACACTTTTTGAGAAATATCAATAGACAAAGCGCATTTTCTGTGCTATAATGGAGATAAGTTCTCAATCGGAAAACAAAAAAGGAGGGGGAAACAGCCATGCGCTTGCTGACACGGGACAAGACCTTTTACCGATCGCTGATCCTGCTTGCCATTCCGGTGGCGTTGCAGAATCTGATCACCTTCTCGGTCAATTTTGCAGATAATTTGATGATCGGGTCTCTTGGAGATGCGGCAGTATCGGGTGTGTTTATGGGCAACCAGATGCAAACCTTTCTGCAAATGCTGTCGGGCGGCGTCGAGGGCGCGATCCTGATCCTTGCGGCGCAGTATTGGGGAAAGAGAGATACCGACAGCATCAAGCGCATCGTTGCGGTGGGATTGCAGTTTTCTTTGCTGTTCGGAGTACTTCTGACGCTTACGTGTGCGCTGTTCCCGACGGAATTGATGCGTCTGTTTTCCACCACCGAAAGCGTTGTTGCGGCGGGGGCGGAGTATTTGCGCATCGTCTGCTTTTCTTACGTCTTTTTTTGCGTGACACAAGCACTCATCGCGGCAATGCGAAGTATTGAGGTCGCGCGCGTGGGAATGGTTGTTTCGCTGATCTCGCTGTTTTGCAACGTAGGGCTGAACTATCTGCTCATTTTCGGCAAGCTGGGATTTCCGGTACTCGGCATTCGCGGCGCGGCGATCGCAACGGTGGCATCGCGCATGATCGAGATGCTGGTGATGATTTTTTACGTGATAAAAATTGACCGTACGCTCCGCTTGCGCCCAAAGGATATTTTTGTCAGCGACCGTATGTTGCGCAGGGATTTTATCCGCAACGGACTTCCCATCATTGGCGGCAACGTCGTCTGGAGCGTCAATATGATGGCAAGCTCCGCCATTCTCGGACGATTTTCGGAGAGCGTGACCACGGCGGTGAGCGTTGCAAACACGATGAATTCCTTGGCGTACGTCACCATGAACGGCATGTCAACGGCGGTGGGCGTGATCACGGGCAAGACGGTGGGAGCCGGCAAGACCGAATTGGTCAAGGAATACGCGCGCACGGTGCAGGTCCTGTTTTTGGGTCTGGGGTTGTTGACGGGCGGAGCGGTGTTTTTGCTGCGCACCCCCTTTGTGGGGTTGTACGGCGGCATCAGCGCGGAGGCAACGCGAGTTTCCATGGAGCTGATCGCGGTCTTAGCGGTCACCATTGTGGGCACCTGCTATCAGGCGGCATGCCTTGCAGGACTTGTCAAGGCGGGCGGCGACGTTGGCTTTGTGTTCAAAAACGATACGGTCTTCGTCTTTTTGGTGGTGTTGCCCTCGGCGATCCTTGCCACGTATCTCGGTGCACCTGCTTGGGTGGTGTTTGCCTGCCTCAAGTGCGACCAGATCCTCAAATGCTTTGTGGCGGTGGTCAAGATCAACCGCTTTGATTGGATGAAGAATTTAACGCATTCATAGCGAAAATCTGAACGGGCTGTTTCAAATAAGGTTTGAAACAGCCCGTTCAGATTTATTTCTTCCCGTCGGTAAATTCAATCGGTACGCCGGTATCGTCAAAGTGGTCGGGGGTGTTTTCTGCTTTTGTGGCAGGGAGGGATTTGTATGCCGCAAGAATGGCGTCGGTGGTTGCGCGCGCGCACATTTCAATGCCCTCGGGAGTCAGGTGCGTTTTGTCACTGCTGATGTAGCGACCGAGATCGGCAACGACGAGGGAATGCAGATCGTTGATGATGACACCGCGCTCGATCAAGCGAGGCACGAGAGCATCGTTGTAGCGCTTGACCTCCTCGTTTTTGGTGTGCGGATTGAGAGGGCTGACGGGCGTGGTGGTTGCAAAAATGACCGCCTCGTGACGCGAGAGCAAAATGTCGGCAACGCGGAGCATATTCGTTACATATTCCTCCACGGTGGCAAAGGGACCGTCGCCAAACAGCTCACATACGTCCCAAAGACCGTTGTTCCAATGCACGATGCGGCTGCCTGACATATCCGCTTTCCAATCGTACAAGCCGCGTAGGGTGAATTTGGAATATCTGCAGTTTTCTGTGGGCGCATAGACCTCAAAGCCCTCTCCCAGCATCTCGCGGACGCGAGGGGTGTATTGAATGCGAATGGAATCTCCAATACAAGTGATTTTTGTCATGTTCATTCCCCTTTCTGCTTGTTTAACAGTGTAGCCAGCGCATCGGTAAAGCCTTGGCGAATGCTTTGGCTGATGCCGCGCTTGAAATTGCCCTTCAGTCCATACTCCAGCGAGCTGGTCGGCTCGTAGCCGCCCTCGTCGATCATCACGTCGTCAACGATGTAGGCGCACGCATCGGTGTAGCCCACAAAACAGAGCGTCCTGTCGCCAAAGACCTCGCGTACGATCTGCTTGACGTTGTAGCAGGGCTCGCCGCCCATGGTTGCAATGTAAAACTGCTTGTTCACACAAAAGATCTGGCATGAGAGCATCAAAACGTCGGAGAGCTTTTCATATCCTCCGTGCGAAATGAGGTAGGCGTTGGTACGGTTGGGACCGTAGCGATCGTCCTTCCAACGCTCCCAAAGCTTTTCAAAGTCTGCAAGTGAGCGTCCGTGCATTTCCAGAGGAATCTCAAACTGTACCGCCGAAAAGATTGCCGCGCCGCGCTTCATGTTGCCACTGTTGATCAGGGCTTGCGCGAGAAGAGCGAGATCCGTGCCGAATTTTTCCATTTCCTCAAACGTACCTGCACGCCATTTCCAGGTGCCGTCCTCCAGCGGTACGGCAACGGGGCGTGGGCGTACGTCGCCGCCTGCGGATTGAGCAAAGAGCGAAACACAGCCCTCATATTTTGCGTCCAGCTCGCGGCAAAGACGCGCGGGGAACTCGCCGCAAAGCGTCAGCGGGGCAGGATAGAACACGGGGTGGCAGGCGTAGTTGACCAGCACCGAGCGGATCTTGTCGTTGGTGTCGCGCACCGTGATCACAAACAGCTCCTTATCGTGGGGCTTGTTGGGATCGGGACGGTTCTGATAGTGACCGTCAATGCAGGCGCGTCGGCTGTCGTTCATTTCAATTTCCATGGAGCCGTATTCATAGTATCCCTCAAACAAGGCTTCCATGGCGTGGTCAAGACATTCCTTCCCACGCTCGATCAGCAATTCCTCGTAGCGATCGTCGTGGTGAAGGGGGTGGTAGCCCTTGGAGGCGGGAGTGGTATGCGCATGAGTATAGCAGACGCACACTGCTTCCTTTGCAATTCCGTATTTTTCATTTGCGTATTCCGCAATCGTGTTGTTCAGGGATCGGTCATGAAACAAAAGGTCAAACGACATCAGCACAAAACGGCGGTCACTGTTTTCAAATACCAGACAGCGTGCGTATACGTCGTCGTAAATATCCTCATAGTCCACGTCCATTTTTCCGGAGCAGGAAAGCTTCATTTTGAAGGGTGGGGTGGTGATCACCTTTGCGGTACCAAATCTCATGTGAACCTCCTTTTTGCAATGAAAAACAGAATTTCAATCTTACGACCATTATAGCAAGAGAGTGAAGAGATGTCAAGCCATTTTTTATGATCGGCAAAAACTTTTTTGCTTGCAAAACGCGCACGAACATGGTATAATGAAAAAAAGCATTGCAAAACGGAGGTTTGATATGAAAACAAAGCTTTCCCCTCGCTTTTGGTGCGCGCTGACGCTGTTCGGACTCATCGGACAGGTGGCGTGGGTGGTGGAGAACATGTACCTCAACGTGTTTATTTACAACATGTTCCGCGCAAGCGCGTCCGATATTTCCACCATGGTGGCGGCAAGTGCCGTATCGGCGGCACTGACCACCGTACTCATCGGCGCACTCTCCGACCGCATCGGCAAGCGCAAGCTCTTTATTTGCGGTGGTTATATTTTGTGGGGCGTCTCCATTCTCGGCTTTTGCCTGATCCGTGTTGACGCCGTCGATCCTACCGTATGGTTTGCTACCAACGCCTCGGCGGTGGCGATCTCGCTGGTCATTATATTGGATTGCGTCATGACCTTTTTCGGCTCCTCGGCAAATGACGCCGCCTTTAACGCGTGGCTGACCGACAGCACCGATCACAGCAATCGCGGCGCGGCGGAGGGGATCAACGCCATGATGCCGCTGGTTGCGATCCTGGCAGTCTTTGGCGGATTTATGTTCTTTGATCTCACCCTTCCCGAAAGCTGGGTGTGGATTTTTGCCATCATCGGCGGCGTGGTGATCGCGGTGGGCGTTCTGGGCATCTTTTTGATCGACGAGCCCGCGCGGTGTGTCCGTTCCCAAACGGGATATTGGCAAAACGTGGTGTACGGCTTCCGCCCCTCCACGCTCAAGGGGAATCTCTCGCTTTATTTCTATCTGTTGGCATTTATCCTGTTCAATATCTCTATTCAGATCTTCATGCCATACCTTATCATCTACTACGAAAAGTCGCTCGCCATGACCGATTACGTTTTTATCATGGCGCCCGCCATCGTGCTGGCGTCGGTGGCGACAGCTTTTTGGGGCAAGGTGTACGATAAAAAGGGCTTTGGCTTTTCCTCTGCCGTCAGCCTTGCATCGTTGATGTCGGGCTACGTGGTCTTGTTTTTCTGCAAGAGCACCGTGCTTGTGTTTGTTGGCTCGCTGCTGATGATGTGCGGCTATCTGTCGGGAATGGCGGTGTTTGGCGCAAAGATCCGCGACCTGACACCCGAGGGAAAATCCGGCATGCTGCAGGGCGTACGCATCTGCGCGCAGGTGCTCATTCCGGGTGTGGTTGGTCCTGCCATCGGCAGTGCCGTGCTTGCCAATGCCGAAACGATTTTAAACAACGACGGTACCACCTCGTTTTTACCCAACGAAAACATTTTTCTGGCAGCCCTGATCGCATCTGCTGTGCTGGTTTTGTTGCTGCTTGTATCGCGCATGACCAAGCGTCCGCGCACCGTGCGTCTGTCCACTCCCTTTGAGGAGAGCACCACGGGAAACGAATGGGCGGAGGAATATCCCCGTCCCCAAATGAAGCGCGCATCCTATCAGTCTCTTTGCGGAGCGTGGGAGCTGTACGTGGAAAAAGGAAAGCGGAGCGAATCGCTTGGCGAGATCCGTGTGCCCTTTGTACCCGAATCGGAGCTTTCGGGCATTGGCAGAGCCCTCCGAAAGGGAGAGCGTTACCGCTACGAAAAGACCTTTACCCTGACGTCCGAATTTTGGAATGACACGCTTCTTTTGCATTTTGGAGCGGTAGATCAGATTGCGGAGGTAACGCTCAACGGCGTTACGGTCTGCCGCCACACGGGAGGATACCTCCCCTTCGAAGCCGACGTTACGGCGGCGGCGCGCATGGGCGAGAACCGCTTGACGGTCACGGTCATCGACCAATTGGATCCGGAGCTTTGCTACGGTAAACAGCGCTACAAGCGCGGCGGTATGTGGTACACGCCCATCAGCGGCATCTGGCAGCCCGTTTGGTTGGAGAACGTTCCCACAAAGCATCTTTCCTCGCTTCGCCTGACGCCCACGTTGCACAGCGTCACGGTAGAAACCGAGGGCGGCGAGGAGGAAAAGACCTTGACACTCCGCACCGAAACGGGCACGCGCATCTACACCTACACGGGGGATCGCTTCCTTTTGGAGATAGAGGATCCGCGGCTGTGGTCACCCGAGGATCCGTATCTGTATTTCTTTACGCTACAAAGCGGCGCTGACGTTATCGAGTCCTATTTTGCTCTGCGCTCGATCGAGGTGCAAACGACGGGAGAAAGACCGTGCATCGCTCTCAACGGCAAGCCCTATTTCTTCCACGGCTTGCTTGACCAAGGCTACTACAGCGACGGCATCTATCTTCCCGCCACGCCCGACGGCTACCGCTTTGACGTGGCGCAAATGAAGGCTTGCGGCTTCAACGTGCTCCGCAAGCACATCAAGATCGAGCCGGACGTCTTTTATTACGAGTGCGACCGACAGGGCATGATCGTCTTTCAGGACATGGTCAACAATGGAAAGTACAGCTTTTTGATCGATACCGCGCTCCCCACAGCCGGGCTGAAAAAGGGGATCACCCATCGCGCAAGCGCACGCCGCCGTGCCGACTTTGAGCAGAGCGCCAAGCAAACGATCCGCCTGCTTTACAACCACCCGTGCGTATGTTATTACACAATTTTCAATGAGGGCTGGGGACAGTACAAGGATGCCTCCCGTATTTACGGGGAATTAAAATCACTCGATCCCACGCGCGTGTACGACACGGCGTCCGGGTGGTTCTCGGACGTGGAGAGCGACGTGCAAAGCGAGCACGTTTATTTCAAGCCGATCTCGCTGACGGCAAGCCAAAAGCCCTTGGTGCTCTCGGAGTTCGGCGGCTACTCCTGCAAAACAGAGGGGCATTCCTTTAATTTGGATAAGACCTACGGTTACCGCTTTTTCAAGGACACGGACGCCCTTTCGGATGCTTTAGAGAAGTTGTACTCGGAGGAGATCGTCCCCGCGATCCAAAACGGACTTTGTGCCGCCATCCTGACACAGGTCAGCGACGTCGAGGACGAAACCAACGGGCTTTTAACCTATGACCGCCGTGTCCTGAAGGTCGATCCCGACCGTATGCAGGCAATTGCTCGTGCGCTGAGTAAGGCTTTTCAGGAGACCGAATAACCAAGAAAAGCACTCGCATTCCCAAATTTATCGGGGATGGGGTGCTTTTTCGATGCAGGTGTATACAATCCTCTTGCACAGGCGTCGGACTTTGTGCGTCCAAAGCGTTTTTTTGCACGCAGCTTGGAGTTGGCACGCAGAAAAAAACAAATCTCTTCATCATATTCAACTTGACAAGGGGCGCGGGATGTGGTATAATGCTATTACCAATCAAGGCGCTTTGGGGAAAGGGGGAGTGTGCCCATGGCAAAAGTAAAATGGAAGGGTGGGGCGTTGCTCTCGCCGGTGCCGCCCACAATGGTGACCTGTGCCCACGAAGGGCAGGAGAACGTGTTCACCGTGGCGTGGACGGGAATTACCAACACCATTCCGCCAAAGACCTACATTTCGGTGCGTCCCTCGCGCCATTCCTACGAGATCATCAAAAAAAGCGGTGTTTTTGCCATCAATCTCACCACGACCTCATTGGTGCGCGCGGCAGATTTTTGCGGTGTGCACACGGGCGCCAAGATCGACAAATTTGAGCGATGTCACCTGGAAAGGGAACGTGCGACCGAGATCGACTGTCCCGTTCTTGCCGACTCGCCGCTGGTGTTGGAGTGTCGGGTGACCGACGTTCTTCCGCTCGGCTCGCACGATATGTTCCTTGCCGATATCGTTGCCATTGACGTGGACGAAGCGCTGATCGGCAGCGACGGCAAGCTCCGTCTGGATCGGGCAGGACTTGTTGCGTACGCGCACGGCGACTATTTTGAGCTTGGCAAGCGCATAGGCGGCTTTGGATTTTCGGTTGCGAAAAAGAAAAAGAAGCCGCAGGGTAAAAAGAAATAAAAGAATCAATCACATCGGCGTGCGAATGCTCTCACGCCAAAAGGAGATACACGATGCAACTTTACAATTCACTCAGCAGAACCAAAGAAGAGTTTATTCCCAACGAGGCGGGCAAGGTCAGCATGTACACCTGCGGTCCTACGGTCTACCACTTTGCACATATTGGAAATTTGCGCACCTATATCATGGAGGATATTCTCGACCGCTATCTGCGCTATCTGGGATATGACGTTACGCGCGTGATGAATATCACTGACGTAGGACATCTGACCTCTGATGCCGACACGGGCGAGGACAAAATGCTCAAGGGCGCCAAGCGCGAAAAGAAGACCGTTATGGAGATCGCGCAATTCTACACCGAAAAATTCTTTGAGGATTGCAACGCGCTCAACATCCGCCGCCCCGAGGTGGTGGAGCCTGCAACCTCCTGCATTGACGAGTTTATCAAGGTCATTGAGTCCTTGCTCGAAAAGGGATACGCGTACGAGGCAGGCGGAAATATTTATTTTGACACCTCCAAGCTGAAGCAGTACTACGTATTCCACAACTTTGAGGAGGAGGACCTGGAGGTCGGCGTGCGCGAGGGCGTAGAGGCTGACGGCAACAAGCGCAACAAGGCGGATTTCGTTTTGTGGTTCACCAAGTCCAAGTTTGACGATCAGGAATTGAAGTGGAACAGCCCCTGGGGCATCGGTTACCCCGGCTGGCATATCGAGTGCTCCTGCATCAGCATGAAGCACCTGGGCGAGCGCTTGGACATTCACTGCGGTGGTATTGATAACGCCTTTCCCCACCACACCAACGAGATCGCGCAATCCGAGGCGCTCCTTGGACACAAGTGGTGCAACTATTGGTTCCACGTTCTGCACCTGAATACCAATTCGGGCAAGATGAGTAAGTCCAAGGGCGAGTTCCTCACCGTGTCCCTTTTGACCGAAAAGGGCTTTGATCCCATGGTCTACCGCTTCTTCTGCCTGCAATCGCACTACCGTAAGTCGCTCGTGTTCTCCTGGGAGAACATGGAGAACGCAAAGGTGGCGTACAACAAGCTGATCGCACGCATTGCCTCCCTCAAGGAGGAGGGCGAGATCGATCCCACTGTATTCGAGGAGCAAAAGGCAGGCTTTGTCAAGTCCTTGGATAACGACCTGAACACCTCCCTGGCTGTTACGGCAATTTACGACGTGCTCAAGGCAAAGACCAACGATGCCACCAAGCGCGCACTTCTTGCCGACTTTGACCGCGTGCTCTGCCTGGGACTTTTGGAGCATGCCGCAAAGCTGAATGAGGAAAAGAACGTCGAGGCGGCAAAAGCGCCCGTCTCGGACGATCCCTTCGTCGCCGAGATCGAAAAGCTGATCGAGGAACGCAAGCAAGCCAAGGCGGCAAAGAACTACGCCGAGGCAGACCGTATCCGCGCATACCTCCTGGAAAAGGGCGTGACGCTGATCGATTCCAAGGAGGGCACCACCTTCCGCATTGAGGGCAAGGAATGATCGCTCGGATAAGGGAATTGCTTTCCAAGCACCGTGAGGTGCTGTTGTACCTTGTGTTCGGCGTTTTGACCACCTTTGTCGGCTGGGGCGTCTATTACGCCGTGTTGCTTGGTGGTCGTGCGATCTTTGAGATCCCTGTCGACGAGGTTACGGGCACGCGTTACGTCGTGCTCTATACGGCGGCGCAGATCATCCAATGGGTCTGTGCGGTGCTGTTTGCGTTTTTCACCAATCGCGCATGGGTCTTTACCGAGGCAGACCGTTCCACCCGCATGTCAAAGCAGCTGGTCACCTTCGCGGGCGGACGTGTGGTCACCCTCGGCTTGGATTACGTCATTACCTTTGGTTTAACCTTGGGGCTTGGCGTGCTCCTGCCCACCTGGACTGCCACCGAGGTTCTTGGCAGAACCTTGAATTTGTGCGAGATCCTTTCCAAGCTTGTGGCGGCAGTCGTTGTCATCGTTTGCAATTATATCATCAGTAAGCTGTTCGTTTTCAAAAAAGAAAACCAATAAAGAATTGGAATCTTTTCCCCCAGCTTAAAAAACAAAAAGGAGAAAAGCTATGAAAAAAACAATCGTATGGATTCTGGCCGTTGTCCTGTTGCTTTCCGTATGTTTGGTCGGATGCGCAGACCCGAACAATCCAAATGACCCGAGCAATCCAAATGCCCCGAGCAACCCGAACGCCGCAAACGCCGTCACGGGCTTGGCAGGTGCCAAGCTTGCCCTGGCAAACGAGCGCATGGCGGATCGGTTGATCGATGGCAATGACGGCATTTTTGCAGGTGCCGAGGAGGACATGAAGGCAATGGCTGCCGATGGCAGATCAATCCTGCAAGCACTTTCCGCCACCGTGCCGCTATCCGACGTTACCTACACCGAGGATGATATCCAAACCTGGTCGAGACACTTTACGCAATTTGATGAAACCGTGCGTCAATCGGTAGAGACTGCCGAAAGATGTGCCGAATATATTCAATACATGAAGGAGTCCGTTCGCGTGGTCGATACTTGGGCAAAGGATGTTACCAGCACGGGCGGCGATCTGCTGCTCCACGTGGAGGAGAACAGTGACCTGCTCATTGCGCGTGAGGACGTTTTCACCTTTGTGTGCTATCGCACGCGCACGGAGGACGGCGAGGAGCAGTACGAGATCCTGCGAAAGAATCACGACGGTTATCAAACACGCGCCGTCTACGTCAAGAACAAGCGCTACGAGTATATGTATCAAATGCCGAGCGGAACGGACGCAAGTAAGCAGTCCTACCGCGGCTTCAGTGCCATCAATAACAACGGGCGATGGGAGTGCGCCGAGCTTCGCTACAACGTGGAAAACGAGGCGCTCGGTTATCCGTTTGATATTTGGTTCGTTGTGGTGACCGATGCACTTTGCATGGGCGCTACGCAGAACATCGAGGACGTGCGCGGCATCAGCGGAGTTTCCATTTCCGACCGTGCGCACACGGCAGATATTTTGAACATCACCATCAACGCCGAGGAAAGCACCGAATACGCCTTTGTTCTTACGCTGGGCGCATTTTCCAACTATCGCGGCATCAAAACGGGCGAGGCGGCGGCTCTGATCCTTGCGGACGGAACTGTTGTAAAGCATAGCGAGACCGATGCCAACGGCGTTACGCTGCGAGACGTTCACACATGGGAGTCGGTTGTCGGTACCGAGGCAGATCTGTTTCTTTCGGTTCAGGCACAAAGTGAGGAAGAGGCAATTCAGGCACTTCTGAAGACCGTTCAGGATTGGAAATTGGAATGCGTGGAGCCTTTGGATGTGATCAAGGAAAACTTGATTTCCGCCAAGCAGATTGCCGAAGCGGTCAACGAAGGCTTCCGCTGGAACGGTTACGGCGTACGCACCAATGAGGATTGCTACAAAGCCGTTGCCATTGAGGGAGAGAACTTCCAAAATCTGATGGTGAAGATCGATGAATGGGCAAGCGCTCCTGCCATTGAACGCGATCCAAGCGTAAGGCCTGATGAACAGGAAACACCGCTGATCTCGTTTGGAGATCTTGCCGACGTTGTGGTTGCTCATCAGATCGGGGAGGGCAGCGTGAGTATCACCGCCGCCACCGCCCGGGTGAACGATCTGCAGTTGTTTGAAGCAGACGAGGCGTATCATCTGGCATTTGCCCTGCAGGACGCATCGGGCTTGATCCACTTTGATGGAATTCAAACACCCACGGTCACCTTTGCGAGTGAGGCGTTTGTGCTGAACTGCGGCAACGTGACTTTGACGCTTCCCGAGGGCGTGACGGGCGAATTTCAGCTGGTGATGTACGTAGCAAGCTCCGAGGGAATCCGTTCCACCAACGTCTATAAGATCTGCACCGTAAATATTCCGTAATGGAATCAAAGTCTAAAAAGAGACAGTCTCAAGTGCAAAACGCATTTGAGACTGTCTCTTTCAATTTTTTTATTTATACTACAGCTATAGAAGAACAGTTTGGCATTATCCGCACTGCAAAACGAGCCACGCCTTATCAAAGCGGCGCTCCTTGAGATCCTGCTTGCGGATATAAAAGTAAAGGTCACCAAGGTCGCCAAACATCAATTCAAAGTCCTCGTCCTCAATCGAAGCCATCTGAAACAGCAGTGTCCAATCGCGTGCCGCTTCTTCGATCTCGCGGGCTTCCTCCTTGGAGGTTTTGCGATAGCTTTCCGCATTACCGCAGTACAAGCCGCGCATGGTTCTTTCGCACTCGGTCAGCATTTCGCTCTGTATGGGATCCGCATATCCAAGCAACTTGTGGCGCTCGTTGTTGATTTCGTAGCCCTTGTTTTCCACCGCTTCGTCGTAATCGTCCCAATCGCAAATTGCGTCCGAGTGATATTCCAACTCCTCGTAGCTCGGATAGGAGGGTTTTGACGAGAATGCCAGATCATATTCCTTGACAACGTATTCCTCCTTCAGATCCAAGGGGAGTGCCGTTGCGGAAAGCTTGTCAACGTCCTCAAAGTAGAACACGCGAGAGCAACCGTCGTCCTCGGGATCAAAGCCCCAACAGCCTGACTCCTGCTCGTAAAAGAAAAGGAGCAAGCCGGTTTTGGGGAGCAGATCCTCCGTATCGTAGGCGCTGACCTCTCTCAGATTGATCTGACAGAGGAAGGAGAGCGGTCTTGCCGCTGTTTCGCCTTCTTCGTCCGCTGCCTCGTATCTGGGCCACTCAAAGCCTGCGGGGAGCGCGGGCTTGCCGCCGAATTTACTGCGGCAGGGGGAGCCGTTTGCGGAGGCGGGGCATGCAACCACGGATATCTCGTTCCGCAGGACAGATTCCAGCACGGCGTCAAAGTCGACGGAGGGCTTCTTTTTCAAATTTTTCAAAAAACCAAACATCGTCTGATCTCCTTTTGTATGGTAATAATTATTTGGATATACGTTTTTGGGGAGGAAGAAGCGGCGGTGCAGACAGAACTTATCCAAACGCGCGTACGATCTCCTCGCGTACGATCTCTGTCCATCGCTTGATATTTTCGGGGTGGTTGCTGACCGTTTCTACGTCCTTGAGCGTAATGTCAAAATAGTTGCCGTTTTCCTTGAAAATGTCAAAGTGCTCACGCATGTACCTGCGAACCAAATCCTCGTCCAGCCCGTTTGCCACCATCAGCGAGGGGTTGGGACGGAAGGAGAGAATATAATCCTTGCCAATCTGCTCGGCGCATTTGCGCGCGTCGGCAAAGGGGGATACGGCAATGCGGCGGAGGTTTTTGATGCGGCGTAAATAGGGGATCACGTCAGTCAGGTTTTCACAGCACCCGTAAGCGCACATGCCAAACTCCTCCATGATCGGTTTTTGGTATTGCAGAATGAATTCCCAGAACATCGAGGGACTAAAGGAGGTAAACTCCTGCGCCGCCAAAAAGCGCCAAAGCTTTTTGCGGGGGACACCCGTTACGCCGGGGTTGGGATCGTCCAGCTCCTCGGCGTAGGGAATGCACTGGTTTTGATGATCGGCAAGCGAAAATCCCCCCGCAGCTTCTGCTTGGCGGTGGTTTTCCAAAATGGTGTCACGCATAAACGCCAACAAGCTGTGGAGCCACTCGGGTCTGTCGTAAACGTCCCACATCAGGCGCTCCAAACCGCAGATCTTGGCAATGTCGGTGGAAATATCACCGTTCCACATGCCAAACGGCCCCTCCTTGGAGAGGTAAACGGGCATGGTGTCGCCAAAGGCATCGGTCAGCTTTTCGTAGTTTTGCGCGGTCTTTTCCTCGTCGATCTCATAAGGCGAGGGCTTGAGGCAGGAAAAATCCTCCTCGTCCTCCTTGAGAATGGGAGCAAACGCCGCCGCACCACCCACGCGCGTTTTGGCGCTCATTCCAAGAGCAACGCCCCACCGTTGGTTGTTGACCATGCGGTAATTGGCAGAAAGCGTTACCCAAGGCTCAATGACAAAATCGTCACCAAGGGTACTGCGATAGATGGATTCGTGCAGGGTCTTTTCATATCTGCGCAGCATGGGGTCACTGCATTTCAGCACCGAGGGATCAAACGCCTCGTCAAAGGCGTACGCGCGCAAATAGATCAGGGGTTGTGGGCATTTGAAGCTGTTTTGAAGTCGCCATAGCCGCCTTTTTTCCTGCATATCGGGGCTGTTGGCAATTTCCATTACGCGGCTCGCCAGATCGCGCAGTACTTGCTTATCGTTCATACGTACCTCCAACTTGTAGAATCTCGGGAAGTCAACACACCCGAGCCGAAGCCGCACAACGTGTTTTCTCGGCCGGCGGCAGCTCCTTGCTCTCATTATACCACTTTTTATGCCAAAAAGATAGAAACATGTTTTGCTTTTTGGTAAAAAAATCTTTACTTCCCGATACCGCAGGAGCACAACCGACAGACGCCGCGCAGGCGACGGGGAAAATGATGAGGGGGAAGAGGCTATGTAATTTTATTGAACGCCCATTTGCTTCTTGATTTGCTTTAGTTCTTCCTTGAATTTTGGATTTCTCAAGTCTCGATTTGCTCTCCAAGCAGGTATCATATCCCAATACGGTTCATTTGAATCCTTCTTGATGCATTCAAGCAAAATAGGAAGTTGAATATTCAAACTCCATCCAATGTCTTTATATCTGAAACCGCCAAATATTTTATCTTCATGTAAATACAATTCTTTTTCGCCCTCAAGGGCAACATGGGTTTTTCCACACTGATAATAAAGATAATTTGCTGTGCGGGCATCCATGCTTCTTCCGTAATGAATTGTAAAATTATCTTCATCGGGAGAAATTGGAATATTACCTATAATCACACATTCACCATAATAGAAGATATTGTCCATAATCATTTGTGACGGTATCATTTTAAGATTAACAAGAAACGCAGGATTTACGTTTGCATCTTCGGTAACTAAATGATAGACCGCTACGCAAAGAGGCTTTCCCATAAAGCCATCCCAAAAGGGAATCCCTTCTTTTCTCATTTTCGCATAGTCAACAAGGATTCGTCCATATCCAAACAAGCTACGATTTATGCGGAATTTAAAAAAGTCACCTTCCTTAAATTTTTGATGGATTTTTGTGCGTTTTGAAAAATCAATAATCTCTGAAAGCTCTTTTTCGCCTGTGTTGTAGCACCAGTCGTCTACCCATTTTGAAAAATCGTTAAGCGTTTCAAGCTTCTCAGAGTTGTAACAAGAGCGATAAAAACTTTGCTCGGCGGTCATATTAACCACATCAACATAACCGGAGTCAAATAAAAGCGCCATACCGATAGACGTTTTCGCTATAAGATTTGAGGATGTGAAATTTTGTGGGGTTCCTTTGTTGGTCTTAGGAAGAATTTTTGTGCCATCGTCTGAAAGAATTTGGTCCACACCAAATTCACGGTATCTATCGTGCCCCGGAATATCGGACACCATTATAACTTTAACTATCTTTTTTCCATCTAAATATGCGTATGTGAAGAAATCATCATGTGGACTTTTTTTAACTTCAACTTTCCTCCAACTATTGAGAACGGGCGGAAGTGCGAAGCACTTTCTTTGCTCATTTGTAAGTTCAAACATATCTTCGCTCCTTTCACATTTTATACTATCCATATTATACCATAGCTTTGTAAACATTTCAACCTTTTCGCCGGTTCGAATCTGTCTGCAGACCAAAAAATCGTGAAAAATAAAAAGGCGTTGCACCCAATGCGATCTTCCGGGGCGCAACGCCATGCTTGTAACGAAGTCTATGTAATTCATTCTGGTAGCTGTTCTATGTAAACGATAATATTTCCGTATGTTTCGTTCAAGTAAACATATCCGATTTTTAAGTGTTGACCATTTTCTTTTATTACACCACCATGTGATTTAGTGTTATTATATCCGGGGTGAATATTGTAGTCAGAGTAAGAGAATTTGACGCCGTTAATTTCAAAAGTTTCATTTGCGTGTCCCTCATAAGGCATTGGGTCGAAATTTTCAACGTAACCTTCGACTATTTGATATTCGCCGCGACTATATGCACCAACAGTTTTATTATACATGTTAAACTGGGCAATTAAAACGACCGTAGAGCAAAAGGCTACAAATAAAATACCGGCAAGGCAAAAGAGTTTGACAAATTTTATATTCAATTTTACATCTTTACCTTCATAAGATTTTTTTATAATCAACGGAAAGATCAACATAAAAATTATTATAATTGTCGGTATATCGAGAATTGTAAAATCAAATTTTGAAGTTGCCTCATATAAAATGTTGTTCATTGCTACCCTCCTTTGAAAGTGTTTTTTATTGCGCCTTCATTATACCACAACTTTGTAAACATTTCAACCTTTTCGCCGGTTCGAATCTGTCTGCAGACCAAAAAATCGTGAAAAATAAAAAGGCGTTGCACCCAATGCGATCTTCCGGGGCGCAACGCCATGGTTGGAAATGAATTTATGTGTTCCTATTGCGGACTGTATTTGCGATAATTGCCGCAACAACTCCTGAAGCAATGATGATAATAATATCCACCGGCGCAAGTATAATCCCGGGGATTCCTGCGAAAAAAAACCCATTGCCAAAGCGATAAAGATGTCCGCTCAGTAAGATCATTTCGCCAATGTACATAACCAAAGTAACAATCACCGCAGATATACTCGGTAACCACACGGACAGCAGTGGCTTCTTGTTTAGCGTAAAGGAAGCAACGTATATACCAACCGTTACACCGAACAAAACAAAAAATACGCTCATCAATATTGCGGAAAGGGCAGAAACCTTAATGTCACCGTTTCTATAAAAGGCTGTAAAACAAGCCCAAATGCACATTCCAAGAAAAGCGCCACTTGCGATTGATTGAATGGCAAGAGATTTGCAGCGGCTTTTATCACCTGTATGTATCATCTTTGCAAATCCGTAAAAGCAATTCAAAATTGATATAATGAGGACAATAGAAATTATGTAAAAATGAAGCTTGAACGCAGGGCTGTATTCTCCCATCAAAACATCAACTTCTGTCCAAGTTCTTTCTTCAAAGCTGTTTGGCGGAATATAGCACATATACATCTGCCAATCTTCCAATGTGGAGAAAATACCGGTTACGGTGCGAGTGACAGTTACAGTCCTTTCCAAAGTGAATTCAAAAGCAAAAAATAATACCGTGGAAATCACAGTTCCAAACAGTAATGCGTATTTCTTAAAGTATTTGAGTGCGACGGGTATCAGTGCAACACCGACCAGGAGAGCGAGTGCGATCGGTGTGTACGGAATGATATATTTCGGATAATTCTCAGCATATACCGTACCGTACCGAATCATATCAACAATGACGGTTATTCCCATATAAATTGGGTAACAGGATGCGAATAATACGCCGAGGAGTGATAACAGATAATAATTTCTGAACTTTTTGTTTTCCATAATGTACTCCTTTCAGGATGCATTGGTGAGAAGAACGTAACAGATTGCTATCATAAGCGCGGAGAAGGCAGTAACAGAGAAAAAGGAAATTTTTTTGAAAGACAAGATATTTTCGATTCTGATTCTGATTTTTGAGCCCCCGAAGGATGCGGCAAAAACGTTTGTTTTTTCTGCTGTGGAGAGTAGCGTATATGCATACTCTTTTCGTTCCGCTTCGTTGCATTTTGACAGTACAACTTCGTCGCAAGCGAGTTCAATATCCGAATAAAGCATTTTTAGCAAAAGCCACGCAAACGGATTGAACCAATGAATACACACAACAATAAATGAAAACAGACGAATCAAATTATCTTTTCGTTTTATGTGGGCTTTTTCATGCATTAATATGAAATCCAATCTATTTGCATCGTATTCGCTTGGAAGGAAGATTTTCGGTTTGATAATTCCATAAACCGCAGGTGTTTTGATCTTATCTGAAATATAAATATTATCCCTTAATTTTTGCCCATCCCTTACTTCGCTCAGCGTTACGAAATAAATGACCGTCATAGTGAGGATTCCTGCCAAGGCTACGATAAGCCATATTACGGAAGAAACATTGAAAAGATCCTCAAGAAGATTGACCTTATAAGTGATAGGGAAATAACGGTTTGCTCCCATGGTGAAATTCATCATAGTCAACGCCGAATCATTGTCGATTTGAACGATGGTAACGGTTTTGGTTGTAAACCTGGATATCAAAGTCATAATGCCGTATTTGCTTGAAATTCCAACGGGAACACACATTCGAACAAATGGTACAAGCCACAGCCAAATGAAAATTCGACGCGGGATTTTTTTGCATAATCGGAGAAGCAATACGGGAACCGTACAAATCGTTGCGGCGATACTCATATTGAATATCCAATAAAAGATTTCCCCAAGCATGTTATCACCTCTTGTTGATCAACTTTCGAAGCTCTTCGATTTCATCCTTTGTCAGTTTTTCATCTTCTATCAAAGCCGAAAAAAGTGCTTTTCTTGAACCGCCAAAGAGCTTGTCAATCAAGGTCTGTGTTTCGCTTTCGCAAACGTCTTTTTTGGAAATCAGCGAACCACATATAAAACCGGGATCGGTACGCTTGATGTAACCTTTTGCCTCAATTTTCTTAATAACGGTGTACGTGGTGTTCTTATTCCATCCGAATTCCTTATCAGCAAGAAGACTTAACTCTTTCGCACTGATGGGTTCATTTGCCCAAATCAGCTCCATAACCTTTAATTCGCTGTCAAATAATTTTTGCATATCGGCCGCCTCCAGACTATTGCTATAGTATATACTATCACAATAGTCTGCGTTTGTCAATAGGTTTTATAAAATTTGTCGGTGTAAATCTGTCTGCAGACCAAAAAATCGTGAAAAATAAAAAAAGGCGTTGCACCCAATGCGATCTCTCGGGGCGCAACGCCATGCTTGCAAACGAGTCCTATGTATTATGTAAATTGTTCAATAATCCTTTTTTCGAATGTATCTACATCTTCAAATACATATATAGTATAAAGCATATCTTGATATTCTTTTCCT
The DNA here is from genome assembly GCA_017453305.1 of Clostridia bacterium. Lineage (GTDB taxonomy): Bacteria > Bacillota > Clostridia > Oscillospirales > CAG-272 > UMGS1865. Next base: position 3,470 of record JAFTKJ010000002.1, on the reverse strand, counting down.
TTTTTTCGTTTTTGCTCTACGAAGCGCATGGGCTTGCCGCTTTTGGAAACAGGCCACTCTCCGCCTTGAACCCAACGAGGATATTTTGTTCCAACAATATGAAATTCTTTCTTGATAAGCTCTTTGATTTGTTTTTTTCTTTTTGCTTTCGGCAGAGATTCAGGCACTTGCTCGATGATTGCTTCAATGATGCCGGCCTCATCAATTTCGTGACCTTCGATATATTCGGGACAAACGTCCATCATAAACGATGCTTTTTCGTAAAGTGTATTATCTTTTTCAATAGTATCATCAGGACAAAGCTCTGTCATAAGTTGGTATAGCCATGATTGTACATTAACGTACGTCCACAGCTTACTATTTGTTTTATTGTGAGAATAAACGGTCTTGACATCATATGGGACTTCTTGAACAGTCGTAAACTTATCTTCAAAAAACTTCTTAACAGCTATACACATTTCTTTCACATACGAAGATTTATATTTGCTTGGGTTATTCAATACGGTTTTGTAATTGTTTAGCAAAAGGTTCATGAGATCGGTAAACTGTACTGTACGGGAATCCAATTCAGTCAGCAGATCCACGAGTTTTTTTGCACGATCCAAATCGGTAGTTTCGCACAAGCTTTGATAAGTCGAATATACTTCTTCTTGCTTTGATGTTGGCAGATCCTTCAAGAAATAATCAATTTTCACTTCAACTGCATCTTGAATGGTTTTGTCTTGAGGAATCATGCTCTGTAACCAATCCAACACCTGCGGATTAGATTCAAACCATGTGTAAAAAGGTTCAGGGGCAGTTCTTCCCTCGATGAAATCGATAATTTTAACTTTGTAATTTTCCATTGTGACACCGCCTTTCTCTTTCTCTATTATACCACAATTTTGTAAACATTTCAACCGTTTCGCCGGTTCGAATCTGTCTGCAGACCAAAAAATCGTGAAAAATAAAAAAGGCGTTGCACCCAATGCGATCTCTCGGGGCGCAACGCCATACTTGTAACGAGTCCTATGTAAAAATCAATATTCGCCAGACTCAAATACTGTTTCTATATTTTTGTATTCTTTGTAGTGAGATTCCAAATAATTTTTTATAATGTAATACTTTTCGGGATCTTTTTTATGTGACATATCGCCGACCGAAATTGTACTAATTTCTTGGTCGTATGCTCTGCCTGCCATAACAAATTGATGCTTCATTTTGAATTCGTTTTTCTCGAATCCACTCGAGGAAATTCGCACGGCGTATTCTGATATGCCGTCTGTACCACTCATAATACTAATTTTCTCAAAAGTGGATGACAATTTTATTCGATCATTATATCCGTCGTTTGAGCTATTCGAAAACGAATAGGTTGAATCAGCCCAATGTAACATAACAGTTTCTAAATCAATCGCCTTACCGTATGTAGAAGCAGTTATGCGATAGGTGTCAAAAAAATTCCACAATTCGATAGTCCAGCGTTGTTCGGAAAAATCGGCAAGGACTTTTAAAAAGCTCTCGATTGATTCTTTGATATCTCTGCAGATCAGATCTTTTGGAGCAATAAAATATTTGCATGAACTGCTTTCGATCTCCTTGATTTTCGGAATATCAATTTTTTCTATGCTATAATTGCTCTTGTAGAATTTCTCGGTAATCTTTAATGCATCGAACTTTTCATCAAGCTCATAGAATTGGTTATCAAGTACATCTAATTGTTCAACGATTGCTTGATCAATTTCGTTGTCAAAATCAAGAGGAAGAATTGAATCAACATAATCACAAACTCCCAAAACATACGGCGTGAAAGCCTCGTGGTTTAAGAGGGCAGCGCTCTGCCGCAAATGAATATATGTCAGCTTGCTTGAGTTTGTAAAATATTGCACCAAACCGCCGTTTAAAACCTCATTTACAAATGTGCTGAAAACATAATAAACCATTAGATTCGCAGGAAGAATGTCCAGTTTCTGTTTTCTTTCCAAATCTAAAAGATAGTTAAAAAGATGTTCATTATTAAAAATAGAATCGGGGCGTTTGGGTAACTTTATTATCATGTGATCACCGCCTTTCTCTTTCTCTATTATATCACAAATTTGTAAACATTTCAACCGTTTCGCCGGTTCGAATCTGTCTACAGACCAAAAAATCGTGAAAAATAAAAAAGGCGTTGCACCCAATGCGATCTCTCGGGGCGCAACGCCATGCTTGCAAACGAGTCCTATGTAAAGTTGACCGGGTTACATAATTAACATACTTTTTCTGCTTTTAATGGTAAAAAAACATCTGACTCTTTGCCTTTTACAAAGCCCTTTAAGTTGTGTTTCTTTATCACATCTATCACTTTTTGGGTACAGATAAATCTATTCGGATAATCAATCAATTTGCAAATATCACATTGATTCCAAGATGAATGGTCAAGAACGGATTCTCCAATTTTCTGACGGCTCCAGTTATATGAGCCGCAATCGGAGCAATAATTCTTTTTCTTGTAATGCATAGCACCATAATCCAAGGAAATGATTCCATTCACATACAGATAGTAATATTGAGGTTTTTCGGCTGCAACTTCATCATTTACTTTATCATCGTTGATCTCTATCGGTTCGGCTATATATCCGGAGATGTTTTCCGTTTTGAATGCTTCAAGTACTTTTTCGCTTACAATCAAGCCACACTTGTCATCAAAAGGAATCGAAACAGATAAACAATCGGGATATCTTTTCCCACCCTCCAAAATCATTTTTGGGGGCCAATATTCCAGTTGGCATTGTTTAACTTCTCGACCGCAGGTTTTACATTGGCAAGTATTGATTCTGAAAAAACTATAATCCATAAGTACATATTTATAACGATTTGATGGATGACTTGATAAACAATAAAACAAAGAAAATCCCTCCTTTCATATCATTAGTGATATTATACCACAACTTTGTAAACATTTCAACATTTCGCCGGTTCGAATCTGTCTGCAGACCAAAAAATCGTGAAAAATAAAAAAGGCGTTGCACCCAATGCGATCTCTCGGGGCGCAACGCCATGCTTGCAAACGAAGCCTATGTATTTTTTGTTTTTCTTACAACCTGTGTTTTAGCGATGGAATCACCTAAGCGTTTGCCTTTGTTAACTAAAACCACAATGCCTTCAATCTGCACGATTACATATGTAACGTTTCGCAATATCAAACTGCCAAAAGCTGCTTTTTCTCCGGTTTCGGAATTTTGAATTGTCAGTCCAAAGATAAGTTTACCCAGACTTCTTCGTCCAAACAAGCAATCCTTGAATAAACAATATAGAGGTAACCATGCAAGCCCCATAAGGAATCCCGCAGAGCTTAACATCTTGATACTTGGATAAAGTAGGTATTCAGGGTTGCTTCCGGGGCCGTAGAACATAAGCACCATGGCAACACCGAACATAATATTCCAGTCAATTACAAATGCGAAAAATCTTCGAATGAGAATCTTAAAGTCCATATTTTACCACCTTTC
>JAFTKJ010000042.1 GCA_017453305.1 Clostridia bacterium | reverse complement strand
TGGTCCCTAGCCGCTTGCGGTAGCCAAGCGCGCACGATGCGCGCGTCGAAAAACGATGCACGTGCTGACAAATTCCGTCAGTGAAACTCCGCGGCGGCGCACAAGCTCTACCAATAGCGCTATCCCAAAACTTTCTTTTTGAAAGTTTTGAGGGGGTTATAGGGGGAACTTTCTCAAAAGTTCCCCCTAAAAACGCGTCCCGGCTTCAAACAAAACAACTTTCTGAGCGGATAGGGTTAGTGGTCCCTAGCCGCTTGCGGTAGCCAAGCGCGCACGATGCGCGCGTCGAAAAACGATGCACGTGCTGACAAATTCCGTCGGTGAAACTCCGCGGCGGCGCACAAGCGCTCCCAATATTGCTATCCCAAAAGCTTCCTTTTTGGGGAAGCTTTTGGGAAGGGGTGTGGGGAAACCTTTTTCTCGAAAAAGGTTTCCCCACAAAAAGCCCCTCCCACAAAAAGCCCCTCCCGCAAAAATGCCCCTAACGCACCTGCATTCCAATTGTGGCGTGGCGTAAACTTATATAAATCTTTTTGTCGAAATGGGTTGACTTTCCAAAAAGGATGTGATATAATAGCAGTTAGGGTCGTAAAAAGGAAATTGCGACCTAAAATAATGTATGGAGGAATTCACATGGCAAAGAATTTAGTCTACGACATCCACGACAAGCCGAAATTCGGCAACATGCTCATCTTCGCGCTCCAACAGGTGCTCGCAATTCTTGCGGCAACCATCGCAGTCCCCACCATCATCGGTCTCCCCACACAAATTCCCGCGGCGATCTTCGGCGCAGGCGTGGGAACCCTTGTTTACCAGCTGTTTACCCGTTTCAAGAGCCCCGTATTTTTGGGTAGCTCCTTCGCATTCCTCAACTCGCTTGGCGTAGCGCTGGCGTACGGTTACTGCGGTATCGTTCTCGGTTCCATCGTAGCAGGACTTGTGTACGTTGTCATCGCAATCATCATTCACTTTGTTGGTACCGCTTGGGTCTCCAAGCTCATGCCTCCCGTTATCATCGGTCCTACGGTTACCCTTATCGGTCTGTCTCTGGCAGGCGCGGCAATGGGTGACATCGTAAAAGCAAACAGCTCCGCAGTTTACGGCGGCTATAACCTCGTCGCGCTGCTTTGCGGTCTTGTAACCTTCTTTACCGTTGTGCTTTGCTCCACTCAAAAACGCTACACTATGCCTCGCCTCATCCCGTTCATTCTCGGTATCTCGGCAGGCTACGTGGTAGCTTCCGTATTCACCCTGATCGGTAACGTTGCTGATATTGATTACCTCAAGATCATCAACTGGGATCCGCTCGTAAACAATTTCGTCAACGCAGACGGTAGCTTCAAGGGCATCACCGCCATCTTCAACCTCCCCGACTTCGCACTGGTCGAAGCCATCAAGGAGCTTGCCACGGGTGAGCTTTCCCTCGAAATTCTGGTTGCAAGCAAGGGTCAGGCAGGTCTTTTGAACGGCGGCGGTATTGCCGAGGTCGTTATCGCGTTCCTGCCCGTAGCACTCGTTGTATTTGCAGAGCATATCGCTGACCACAAGAACCTTTCCTACATCATTGACCAGGATCTGATCGAAGATCCCGGTCTGAAGCGCACCCTCCTTGGCGACGGCGTCGGCTCTATTATGGGTACGCTCTTTGGTATCTGCCCCAACACCACCTACGGTGAGTCTGTAGGTTGCGTAGCAATTACCAGAAACGCATCCGTTATCACCATCACCACCACTGCCATTATGTGCATCGTGCTCTCCTTCGTCAGCCCCATTATGGCACTTCTGCAAACCATTCCTTCCTGCGTCATGGGCGGCGTTTGCCTGACCCTGTACGGCTTTATCGCGGTTTCCGGTTTGAAGATGTTCAAGAGCTTGGATCTGAACGAGAACAAGAACCTGTTCATCGTTTCCGCAATCCTGATCTGCGGTATCGGCGGTCTCACCATTCAGATCCCCTATGCACTCGCAGCAAACGGCGCAGTAGCAAAGACCATTCAGATCACCTCCATCGCAACCGCCCTCATCGTTGGTATCATCACCAACGCAGTGCTTGGCAAGCTGGAAAAGAGCAAGCTGGGTAAGGCAGGGGACGAGAGCGCAGAGGCTCCCGCTGAGAAGAAGGAAGATTGATCGCATCGATCTTTTCAATAAAAGCGTTTTCAAGCGCCGTCGCAAATCGCGACGGCGCTTTTTTTGTGCAAAACTGTTGCAATTATTGCAAAAGTATGATATAATGAACTAAATATACCCAAACGACGCAAAAGAGAAGAAAAGGAGATTGTATCATGCTACGCAAACCCCAAAAAGATCTTTTCACGCGCCTTACGATCCTGCTGATGCTTGCCTTTGTTTTGTTGCCGATGTTGACCGCGTGCGGTGAGCCGTCCGATTCCAACGGCGGAACAGAACAGACCACCCCTGCCGAATCGGGAACTCTTTCCGAGGGCACACCGGCACTCATCCCCGATCCCGAAAAGCCAAAGGCTCCCGCAAACCCCGAAAAAACGCTGTACGCCACTTCGCAAGAGCTTTACAACGACGCGCCGCGCGGTTGCCAGACCATCACGGTCCTGGCGGAGTTCACCAAAGGCTTAGACTATGACGTTTTTGCAAAAAAAGACACCAATACCAAGCAGTATCGCTTGTATCTGCCGTGTCGCGTGGACCCTGCATCGGTCACCTACACGGTCACCCATAAGGACGGCAAGGTCAGCGGACCTTACACCGTCGATCTTTCCGATACCACCGTTACGGACAACGAGCGCGTGGTGGGGAATAACAACTCGTATCAGATCATTGCCATGCAGTCCAACCTGCCCACCGTCATGGTGCAGATCGATGAAGCCTATGGCACCATCAAGCAAATGAACGCGGACAAAACGCACAACACCTTTACTTACGGCGATATGGTCACCACCGTTACCGACGCGCTGGCTTTGGAAAAGGGATGGTCGACCAGATACGAATCCAAGGACACCAACCCGAAAAAGGAATGCTCGCTTGACATGCGCGGACGCGGCAACACCACCTGGGTGCTTGCAAAAAAGCCGTATCAGATCCGCAGTGAAAACGAGATCGACCTTTTGGGAATGGGGCTTGGTACCACCTACGCACTCATGGCAAATTACCGCGACGCTACCGGCGCACGCACGCAGATCGCGCTGGATCTGGGAGTGGCGATCGGCTTGGAGTACACCGTGGCACAGCGCCAGGTCGATTTCTTCCTCAACGGCACCTACATGGGCATGTACGTCATCACCGAAAAGATCGAGGTAGCGCCTAACCGCGTGGAGATCGATCAAAAGACCGAATTTTTGTTCGAGGTCGACCAATACTATAACCAGAACGGCAACGTGGGCATCGGTTTTCCGCAGTTTGACGAGCAATGCCGCTTCCGCATCCACAATGATGACGACGCGGCACACGTCGAAAAGGGAAAGCAGATCCTCACCAATGCCTTTACCGCACTTTACAGCGGAAACGAGCAGGAGTTTTTAAAGTATTTCGACCTGGATTCCTGGGCGAGAATGTACCTGTTCCAAATGTATTCGATGAACAGCGACGCCTACCACGGCAGTCTCTTCTTCTACTACAGCGAAAAGGATCAAAAGCTCCACGCCTGCTCCCCCTGGGATTTTGACTGGTCGTTTGGCGGCTCGCACCGCGAGGACCCAAAGTGGTGGGATCCCTACGTTTGTGACCGTAGCCAAAACGGCATTTCCAAGCCCATGCTCCAATACAACGCCTTTTTGACCAAGATCTGCGACCTTTATTATAAAGAAAAGGTCAGAGACGTGCTGGCAACCGTGCCTGCCATGGTCAAGGTCTACGAGGAGGAGAACCGACTCTCCTTTGCCATGAACGAGACTGCCGCCGCAGTGTTCTATTATCCCAGCGGAAAGGCGACCAATTATACCGAGGCTTGTGCACATCTGTACACGACCTGTGTCGAGCGACTGAATTGGATGGACTCCAAGGTGCAAAGCCATGCCGCCAAGGCAGGCTATCTGATCCCTTTGACATAACGTAAGGAGGAATCTTTTATGCGACATTCCATCAAAAGAAACAAATCCGTGCAGTCGGTTGCGTGGCTGCTGCTCTTGATCACGCTGCTGCAGATCCTTTGCGCATGTGGGGAAGAGCCCCCTGCCTTGGACGGCACAACAGATGCCGAAACCGACGCCGAGACTGAGTCCACCACCCCTGCCGAAGTCGGAAAGCTGGAGGACGTTACCCCCGAGTTTGAACCCGACCCCGAAAAGGAAACGCCGCCGGCAAACCCTGCAAAATCCTTGTCGGCTACCTCGCAAGAGCCTTACAACGGCAAAAGACGCGGATGCCAGACCATCACCGTGCTGGCAAAATACACAAAGGGGCTTGATTACGACGTGTACGCCAAGAAGGATGGGGACAATAAGCTTTACTATCTCTTCCTGCCTTGCCGCGTGGATCTGACCTCCGTCAGCTACACCGTAACACACTACGACGGCACTACCACGGGGCCTTACACGGTCAATCTGGCAGACAACACCGTGACCGATAACGAAAAGGTCAGCGGCAACTCGACCGACTATCAGATCGTGGCAAAGCAATCCGACCTGCCCACGATGATGGTGCAGATCGACGAGAGCCACGTCACCATTGCACAAATGACCAATGATCCCGAGCACAAGACCTATGCATTTGGCGAGATCATCACCACCGTCACCGACAAAATGGCAAAAGAAAACGGCTGGGCAACACGTTACGTCTCCCGTGACGAGGACGCAAGCAAAAAATGCTCGGCAGACATGCGCGGCAGAGGAAACTGGACCTGGAAATATCAAAAGAGATCCTACCAAGTGCGCACCGAAAACAAGATGGGACTTCTTGGCATGGAGCAGGGAACCACCTGGTCGCTCCTTGGCGTGATGAACGATTCCACGGGCATCCGTACGCAGCTGGCGCACCAGCTCGCCTTGAACGTTGGTGTACATTATACCAGTGATCACCGCATGATCGATCTGTTCCTCAACGGCACCTACATGGGTATGTACGTCATCACCGAAAAGGTGGAGGTCGCGCCCAACCGTGTGGAGATCGACCAAGAAAAGGATATCCTCTTTGAGGTGGACCAATACTATGCCGAGCAGGGCGAATTCGGCATATCCTTGGTGGATCTGTACGGCTCTAATTTCAATTTCCGTATTCACAGCCCCGAGGAGCCCGGCACGTCCGAAAAATCCAAGCAGATTTTGAAGACTGCGCTCGCCGCGCTCCACAGCGGAAGCGAGATCGAATTCATGAAGCACTTTGACTTAGAGTCTTGGGCGCGGATGATGCTGGTACAGCTTTATTCCATGAACCAGGATGCCTACCACGGCAGCTTCTTCTTCTACTACAATCACAACGACGGCAAGCTCTATGCCTGCGCCCCGTGGGATTTTGACTGGTCGTTCGGCAACGGCTCCCGTTCGGGAGCGGAATACCGCGATCCCTTTGTCAGCGATTGGACCACCCGTGCCATTTCGGGCGCGATGCTGCGCTATCCCATGTATCAAAGGGAGCTTGCAAGAGTGTATTACGAGGGCGGCGTGCGCGAGGAGATCGCAAAAATGCCTGCCTTGGCGCGCTACTACGGTCAGCTCAACCGCAAGACCATCGACATGAATACCCTTGGCGCCGCTGTTAACTATCAAAACGGCAACACGATCGACGAAGCACTGAACTATTTGTACGGCATTTGCGAAAAGCGTGTTCAGTTTATGGAAACAAAAATGAAGGAATACGCCCAAAAGTCGGGCTATCAAATTCCAAAATAAGGTATCAAAGGGAGGTTTTCAATGAACTTACTCCAAAAAAATAAGCGACTCAAAAGGGGACTTGCGGCAGTCTTGATGCTTCTGCTGTTGTTGCCGATGCTCTTTTCCTGCAATTCCCGAGAGAACGAAGAAGAGGGAACGACCACCGAGGAGAGCACCGAAACCACCACACCTGCCGAGAGCGGAAAGCTGGAGGACGTTGTTCCCGAGTTCCCCTCCGACCCCGAAAAGGAGACTCCTCCCGAAAACCCGGAGGTCTCGCTTTACGAGTGGTCTCAACAGGTCTATTCCGGCACCACCAAGCGCGGATGTAAGACCATTACCGTCCTGGCGCAGTATAACAAGGGCTTGGACTATGACGTCTACTGTCAAAAGGATACTACCACAAAGCAGTACTATCTCTATCTGCCTTGCCGCGTGGATCTCTCGGCGGTCACCTATACGGTTACCCACAAGGACGATACGGTCAGCGGCCCCTACACGGTGGATCTTTCCGACACCGACATCGACGATAACGAACGCGTCGTAGGCAACAGCAACTCCTACGTTATCGTGGCAAAGCAATCCAATCTGCCCACCGTTATGGTGCAGGTGGATGAGCAATACGTCACCATTAAGGAGCTCAACGCAGACCCTGACCACAAGACCTATGCCTACGGTGATATGGTCACCACCGTCACCGACGAAATGGCGCGCGAAAAGGGCTGGTCCACCAGATACGAATCCAAGGATACCGACCCCAATAAGCATTGCTCGCTCGACATCCGCGGACGCGGAAACACCACCTGGAAGCTGACCAAAAGACCGTACCAGATCCGTTGCGAAAACGATATCGATCTGCTTGGTATGGGTCGCTCGGGCACCTACGCCATCATGGCAAATTACCGTGACGTCACCGGTGCGCGCACCCAGCTTGCCATGGATCTTGGCATCGCGCTTGGCTTGGATTACACCAGCCGACATTGCCAGGTCGACTTTTTCCTCAACGGCACCTACATGGGTATGTACGTCATTATGGAAAAGGTAGAGGTCGCCCCCAACCGCGTGGAGATCGACGAGGACGTGGATATCTTGTTTGAGGTCGACCAATACTACGCCGAGCAGGGCGAATTTGGCGTCAATCTGCAAAAATATGAAGGGCAATGCCGTTTCCGCATTCATAGTCCCACCGATCCGGGGACTTCCGCACGCTCCAAGCGCATCATCACCTCTGCCATAGACGCACTTTTCAGCGGTGACGAGAAGCGCTTTTTGGAGTGGTTCGATCTGGAGTCCTGGGCAAAGGCATGCTTTGTTCAGCTATATACCATGAACAACGATGCCTACCATGGCAGCTTCTATTTTTACTACAGCAACGAGGACGGCAAAATGCACGCCTGCTGTCCGTGGGACTTTGACTGGTCGTTTGGCGTAGCCTACGGAAAGGACGCGCTCAGTCAGGATCCTTTGACCTGCAATTGGACCTCGCGCGGCGTCGCCAAGCCGATGATGGAGTATAAAGCCTTCCAAATGGCTCTGCTCAAGCTCTATTACGAGCAGGGAGGCAGGGAGATCATTGCAGGCATGCCCGACCGTGTGGAGGCGTATGAGGAAGAGAACTATCTTTCCGCGCAGATGAACATCACCATGCTTGGAACCAACGTCTACTATTATCCCTCCGCCAAGCAGTCGCCCGTCTACTACACCAGCTATAAGGAGGTTACGGACTACACCTCCGCGGTGGATTTTCTTTACAACATCTGCCGTGCACGCGTCCGCTTTATGGAAAACTACATGCAGCAGATCTCCATCTGGTGCAAGTACGAGCCAAACGTTTGAATCAAAAAAAGGGACTGAGCTTTAGCGTAGTGCCCTTAAGGACACTACGCAGTTATGATCGCCTGCGGCGAGTTTAGAGTTATGATCGGCTATGCCAAGTTATAATGTGCCTTCGGCACAGTTTGAAGGTCCAGGGCGATCATATCATAACGTTTGCGAAGCAAACTCATAACGACGAGCGAATGCGAGTTTCATAACTCATAACTAAAAATATCAGTTGTGTCCACAGATGCAGTGCTTGTCAAGAAAAAAGGACGAGGAATTTCACCAATTCTTCGTCCTTTTCCTGTCGGTAGGTACTATATCTATTGAGTTTAAAACGGTCCTTAAGAGTACAGCTCTTTGGCTCAGTCCCTTACTTTTGTTAATAACTTGCTTCAGATTATTTTATCACCAAGGAATCGGGAGCGATATCAATGCTGCTTGCGTTATCGCAGTTGACGGGCTTATCGTGCGCATCCACGGTGACAAGCGCGCCCTTGACAATGGTCACGCGGTTGAAGGCTTGAATACCGTCGTCGGTGGCGTTGATGGTCACGTTGCCGCCCGAGATTTCAACGTAACCCTCACCAAGCAGGGTACTGTCGGACTTGATGCCGTCCATACCGCTGACGTTCAGGGTTCCGCCCTTGATCTCAACGCTTTGGTTGCCCTTAATGCCGTTGTTGGCGGCGACTACGGTGATGTTGCCGCTTTTGATCTTAATATCGTTCTTGGAGCCAATGCCGTTGTTATAGTTGGCATTGATGGTCAAAGAGCCGTTTCCGCTGATGGTAATGTCCTCGGAGGAGTACAGGCAGGCATTGGGCTTGTCGCCGCCCTCGGGGAAGATGTAGGTCTTGGCATCGGTCAGTACGTTTTCGGAGCCGTCCGCAAGCTCGATCTTGATCTTATCGGCGCTCTTGACGTAAATGGGAGCGGAGCTTTGATTGGTAATGTTGATGCCGTCAAACACCAATTCAACGGTCTCGGTCTTTGCAACGTCCACACGCAGCTGTGCGTTGGTCAAGGTACCTGTCAAGCGATAGCGACCTGCTTTTGTAATGGTCAGCACGTTGCCGGAGGCGTTCAGCACGCCTGCCTCGCTTGCGGTGTAGCCCGTGCCGTTAAAGGTGATCAGAATTTCGGGAGCAGAAGGGGAACCGACGTCTTCGGTGGTATCGGATGCGGTCGTGTCGGTATTTCCGTTGCCGTCGCCGCAAGCGGTCAGCATAGACAGCGCCAACAAAAGGGAAAGAAGCACCAACGCAATGGAACAAAACTGTTTCATAAAAGATTCTCCTTTTTTTCCTAAGATGCATTCATTATACCATACATTTTGGGTTTTGTAAAGATAAAATGATGGGATTTTTACAAAAATAGAAGGTTTTTTATCAAAAGAAGAAGCAAAAGCGCAAAGGCAGTTGCTTCTTCCGGTTTTGTTAAATTTCCTTGATCAGTACGCAGGCGTGAACCGAAAGCTTCAGCACGGGATGCGCGGTGGTGTCAATCAGCGCTTCGTCGTGACTTTCGTCCACAAGATAGACCTCATATTTGGCATCCTTACCAAAGTCAACGGCAAATTCCTTTTCGGGGGAGTTGTCGTTATCCGAGTAATAGGTCAGCATGCAAAGCGACTTTCCGTCGGCATCCACGCCGCAAAGGGAGTAGATCCCGTCAAGCGTATTCTCGCTTCTTACCTCTGCCGCCATGTCGTAAAACATGCCGTACCACTTCATGGGGTAGTAGCCCTTGAGCGGCTCGTAGGAATAGTAATCAAATACGCCGTTAAAGGCTGAGGGACGCGTATCGTAATACATCAGCATGTCTATGGGGGAGGGTTGCGAGAGTGCCATGGTCGAGAGAATGAACGATGCATTCTTTAGTCCGTGGATCATGTTGATGGAGTATTGGAACTCTTCGGTCCAGCCCTTGACGTAGTTCCACTCGTTGAGAATATTTTCTGCGTCTCCGTAGCCGTTTTCCTCCATCAGGCGTTGCGCGGTGTTGGCTCTGCGAATCACGTGCTCGGGATCGACCGCATAGATGTGCCAGGAGAAAAAGTCCATCGGTACCTTGCGTCGATGCATCTCGGCAAGGAATTCCGCACCCCATTCCATATTGCCTGAAAGTGCGGGGCCGCCGATCTTCAGGTGAGGAAACTTGGCTTTGAGATGCTTTGCGGTAATTTCGTACAGATCAAAAAACTGCGCCTTTGTGCCGCCCCAGGTGCGCTTGTTGGTCGCATCATCGGGGTCAAGATCCGGTTCGTTCCAGATCTCCCAATATTGAATGTTCAAATGGAGTCCGTCCGCCCAACCCTCGTTGTAATGGAGGATGATATGCTCGCAGATCTCCGCCCATTTTTGAAAATCGGCAGGTGGAATCGTGCCATGTTTTTTGATCTGATGCTCAATGGTCTGTCCAAGACGGAAAAAGGTCTCGGTGCCGGCATCCAGGCAGGTGAGAATCGCCTCGTCGGTGCAGGCAAAATCGTAGGAAGCGGGATCGTTGACGTCTGCCTCAAAGCGAGGGAAGATGTTTGTAATATCGTGGCTGTAGGGGCCTCCGTAGATCCCGATAACACCGGAATCATGGTTGCGGGAGTAGGGAATGCGCGCCGCCTTGTAGTCGTTAAAATTGGTGCGCAGCTGATCCACCACGTGTCTTTTGTGCCAGGGACCGCCGTTGGTCGCGTTCAACAGCTTAAACTTGCCAAGCTTTTTGGAAAGATCAAATTGTAAGGTTTCCATCGTATACCTCCGTGATCGTAGTTCAGGATGCCCCCATTATAGCATACCGTAGGCAAAAAGTCAATACACAAAAAAACGAAAAATTTTCAAACCGTGCCGCGCATCACAAGGCGAAGCCGTCATCACGCACGAAGTGCGCATGACGTTCCGCTTGCGGAACACTTAGTTCAAAAAACGCACCTTTGTCTTGGTAGACAAAAGTGCGTTTTTTGTTGGCTAATGACTGTAATTTTGATACAAAATTTATTGTCCGTGGCAAGATTTGCAAGAACTATCGGGTTCTTTACAATAGTAACTACAATAATCTTCCAAAACGCGATTCGCATATTTTGACGCTTGGATTTCAAGCGAACGGTTCCCTTTTTTATTATCGTCTAAAAAGTACCACTGAAAATAATGTGTTAGCTCGTGCGAG
>JAFTKJ010000041.1 GCA_017453305.1 Clostridia bacterium | reverse complement strand
TTTCTTCTTCTTCAATTTTGAAGAGGGAAAAATCGAAGTTAAGCCGAATTCTAAGTGGGAAAATGAAAAAGACATAAATGTGGAATCTGAAACTGCAACAGAAACAACGACTTAACTAATCCACCACCCAGCGATGAGCCCAGCCGTCCTTTGCGCGGCGGCGAGGGTGTGAATCAAAATTTATAGGGGAATAGAACTTTTAAATTGGGTGTAAGGAGGAATTTCTCATGAAAGATAAAAAATTTTCTTGTCCAGATAAAAGCCTGTTTATCTTTTTCTTGGTTCTCCTTTTTGCAATCATATTCGTGGGGATATATTCTGCCTTGACGGCGGATTATCAAACACCACAAGAGTGGATAGGATTGATTTTTATATTTGCTATACTTATTTTGGCGGTTTTGATGCTTGGGTATTTCTTTTTTCCAATTTGCTGTTCCAAACTCACAATAAGCGAAGATTGTTTGATTTGGAAATGTCCTTTGCATCGAACCGTGAAGCTGGCTATCTGTGAATGTACGCATGTTGGTGTGGCAGATTCCTTACATGCCTTGTCGGATAGGCACAGACTTGTAATGGCTTCAACTGCACATACAATGGTATCGCAAGACAGATTTCTCCGTTTTATATATTTGTCGTCGCGCCCTTTTTCCAAAAAATATGAGCACAAAGCAAGTTGGCTTAGAAGTAATAAAAATCTGATCCTTTTTCCTTACACGGATTCCTTGTGTGAGGAGTTAATAAATGTTTTACCAAAAGGCAATATTGGCAGTCTGCTTACGTTTTACTATCAGTTGAAAGAATCGGATAAGATCCGAGCCAAACAAAAAGAGAAGGAGAAAAGGAAGCAGCGAAAGAAAAAAGGTTAATGTAACTATTTCTCCCTAACTAAATCCATCGCCTAGCGGTGAGCGCCCAGCCGTCTATTGTGCGGCGGCTGGGCGGCTGAATAAAGTGGCATTCGTACCAGCAAAACGGTTGACGGTGTAAAGCACGAGTATTTGCTCAACGGTAGCCAAATTGTCGCCGAGACTTGGACGAAAAATGGCGTGGAGTATAAATGTTCTGCGAGGTATACTATATGTTTCAAGATATTTTAGTACTTTTTGGCGATTTTATTGTGATATTCTTTATCAGCCGTTTGCAAATCAACCTTTCACTTACCAAGGCAATCAAAAACAGAAGGCACCGCGAAAAGCGTAAAGAAAAGCAATCATTTTTTGAGTGGTTGTTCTGGACCCGTTTTAGAGATGTCATTTCCAAATGGAAGCTCATTCATTATCTTGCAAACATCATTGTTTTTGTCTTGTTTGCAATTGCAATGGTATTGTTCCATTTCATCGGGCTGCATGATTATTGCAGATATCTCTTAAAAATTCATATGACCACTATGGCTGCGCCCTTGTTCATTACGTATTTTGTGGATGGAAACTACAAAAAAGACTGATGCTATTTGCCGTCTTTCTCTGAGGCAATAAAATTAGATTTTGTTGCCTTAGAGAAATTGGTTTTTGGGGCTCTCCTACAAGACGAACACGGGCTACTACCGCGAGTACGCGGTTGATGCTTACGGCTACAATTCCAATCGTCAAATCAGTACTTATCGCATCGTCAGCGACAACCTCGATAGCGATATCGCGTTTACGTACGACAACATGCTGCGCGTGAGCGGCGAAACGCTGACCTGGGGCGATCGGGTAGAACTTATTCCAAAAAGCAAAAAGAGAGAGCCCTGCGGATTTGTTTCGCAGGGTTCTCTCTTTTGTAATTCGTTTTTTGAGGTCGCTTGGACACTTAAGGTCAGGGAGTGGTGGAAAAATCGCTTCTGTAATACGCCACGGCAAGGTCTACCACCATGTTGTAGCTTTTGGTGCCTGCGGTGGCACCCTGGCTTTGCAGGTAGGCATTGTTGGTGGCTTGACTGATCGAAGCGGCAACGTTCTCTCTGTATTTTTCAAAAAAGACCGCGTACGCCTGCCGTTCCGCTACAATGGTGCGCGGAAGGGTTTGGTAATTCTGCTTGTAAAGCTCCCGATTGGCGGAATAGAGTGCCGAGATCACGTATTCGTACACGTTGAGGTAGGCGCTGTAGCGGATATAGGCGTCATCCGACTCCATACACACCAAAAACGCCACAAAATTTGCCTCGTCCTCACGTGCAATGCCGCGCTGATGCGCCAGCTCGTGCGCCGCCGTGTAGGGCAGGGTGTAGTCGGGGAAGTTGACGTTGAGGTTTGCCTCACCCGTAAAAAAGGAGTAAACGCCCGTGATATGCGTATAGGACATGGGCTCGCTGAGCATGACGGGCTTGATCCGAGAGGAAAAATCGTCGATGAAATCGTATTTTTCGCACGCCTTTTGATACGCTGTCAGCAAAAGGTCATTCATTTCGCTGTAGGAGTAGGGCATCATGGAGGCGCCGCCCGTCAAAAAGATGATCTCGCCCTCCAGCTCACGCAAATGCGACGCAAGGATCTCTGCCGTTTGGTACAGCTCGTCGGCGCTTACGGGGGTGCGCTCCAAACCAAGCTTTTCGTCCAGCGTTTTTCCGTAGTAGCCTGCGGCAAAGTTCCACACAAACAGGTTGAGCACAATGCAAATTGCCGAAAACAGTGCCGCCACGTAGATCCACATCCGTCGCCAGGAATCACAAAAACGGCGATATCCAAGCACGATCAACGAAATCAATGCCACGGGCAACAGAATGACCATCATTTCCGCCGTGGAAAAGGGGATCCAGGAGGTCAGCTTTGCCATCAGAAAGCGACCGACGGGGCTGACGGTGCGGTTGAAGAAATCGGCAAAGGCGGTGCTGTTCATAAACCCGACGTAAAGCGCTGCGCTGAGTGCCGTTACGGCAAAAACGATCTTGCAAAACAGCGGCAGGCGCGCCTTTGTTTGATTTGCTTTTGGATTCATGAAAGGCTCCTTTCCAAAGAGTAAGAGGGGAAGCAATCGCGGATCAGCGCGCGCATATCCTCGGCAAGCGGAGCGCAAAGGTCCATCTGCGTTCCCGTAACGGGATGCGGAAAGACCAGGCGATACGCATGCAATGCATGCCGCGCGATCAAGGGGGAGGGCGTTCCGTAAAGGTCGTCGCCCACAAGCGGATGTCCGCTGTACGCAAAATGCACGCGGATCTGATGCGTGCGCCCCGTCAAGGGCGTGACCTCCACCAGGGAGTGTCCGTTTCCAACGGCGAGCACACGGTATTCGGTGCGCGCCCGGTCGGCGTCGGGGACGGTCGGCATACAGACCTCGCGCACGATGATGCTCTCGGCGGTACGGTGCAGGCAAGCGTCAATCACACCGCAGCCCTCTTGCAGCTCTCCTTCTATTACGGCAAGGTAGGTCTTATGGATCATGCCCGATTGCATTGCCTGCGTTAAATTTCCAGCCGCACGCTTGTTGCGCGCAATCAGCAAAATGCCGCTGGTATTGCGATCCAGGCGGTTGATGGGGCGAAAGACAAAGGCGCGGCTCTCCCGTGCGTAGCGGAACGCCAGGGCATTTGCGACCGTGTCGAAGTAATGATCGTGCGAGGGATGCGTGGGCATGTCGGCAGGCTTGTTGGGAAGCACCACGTCGGCGTCCTCGTACACCACCTCCAAGGGAAGATCCACGGGGGTGAGCGCGGGGGAGGATTCGCTATCCTCGGTGGCAAGCGTGAGCACGTCCCCCGTACAAAGCACGCGACGCACCGTGACGCATTCGCCGTTGACGCAAATGCCCATGGGGCGGTATTTGAGATATTTGATCATTTTGACCGATAAATGTAGCTCGTTTTTTAAGATCTGCCGCACGCACAGCCCGTCCTGTTCACAAGAAATGCGAATCTCCATCTGCCACCCCTCCTTTTTGCTTGCATTTTTATTATTATATCATTTTTTTGCGTTTTTTACAAGACGGTTTGGTGACAGAATTGAAATAATTCTGAAATGTCTTGAAAAACGCTTGCATAAACACCGTTTTTGTGGTACAATGAAGGGGTAGAAATCTGAAAAAAGAAAAAGGACGGTCACTATGAAATTCAAAAATACACTGATCGCTTTGCTGATACTTGCCCTTGCTTGCTCCTCGCTTGCCGCGTGTGCGGGCGACGGAGAGCAAAATACGGAAGAGAATACCGAAACCGACGCGCCCATCGATACCTCCCCCGTGCAGATCCCCGATTCTCTTCCCACGCCGCTGGCAAATTTTTCTTTTGCCTGTGATGGGGCGACCGTACCCACCGAGGGGCTTGAATTTCGGGTGGAGAACGGAAAGGCGCAGATCCTTTCTTATACGGGAGCTCTTACCGCCGTGCGCATTCCCGATACGCTGGGAGGTGCACCCGTTACCGCAATTGCCGACGGTGCTTTTGCCAACAACCAAAGCCTTGTCACCCTGATTTTGCCTGACGGAATCAAAACGCTGGGGACGGGGATTCTTTCGGGCTGTACCGCCATCAAGCATCTGCAAACGCCTCTGCTCGGCAAGGACGCGGAGAGCGCGCAATATCTCGGTTATCTGTTTGGTGCCGACAGCTACAAGAACAATCCGCGTGACGTTTCCGCAACCTTGGAAACGCTCTCGCTTTGCGGCGAGATGGCAACGCTGTCCGCATACGCGCTGTTTGATTGCAACGATCTGCAGTGCCTGATTTTGAGCGATTGCATTCGCACCGTGGAAAAATACGCGCTTTACAACTGCACCTCCTTAGAGCATATTGAGGGATTGCACAACGTGTTGCAATTCGGTGACCGCGCACTGATGAATTGTGCCGCCTTAGATCACCTCTCGCTTGGAAAGCACGTTGCCTCCATTGGTCTTGGCGCGTTTGAGGGGTGCGACGCCGTCCGCTACGTTACTTTACCCTTTGTTGGTGGGAGCCGCACCGAAAACGCCTTTCTCGGTTATATTTTCGGGGCACAGTATCCCGATCATGCCGCAGGCTATTATCCGCGCAAGCTGGAAAAGGTCACTCTTTACGAGGGCTGTACCGACCTTGCGGATTACGCCCTTTTCGAATGCAAGACGCTGAAAGAGGTCGTTTTGCCAAACGGACTTGAGCGCATTGGCGTGCGCGCCTTTTACGGCTGTGAAAAGCTCTGGAGCATCAAGCTCCCCGATTCACTGACCACTCTGCGCGAGGCGGTGTTCTTTGGATGCGACGCGCTTTTGAGCGTTCAATTCGGAAAGGGTCTGCAATTCATTGGCATCAATGCGTTTTACAACTGTGATTCGCTGACCGAGATCGCGCTTCCGCAAACGCTGAAAAAGCTTCCCGCATCCTGCTTTGCAGGCTGTATCTCCTTGCGCACGGTCGACCTTGGCGGCGTGACCGAGGTAGGCGCGCAGGCGTTCCGCGGCTGTGACGCGATCGAAACGGTCAAGGCAAGCGGAAAGGTCACCTTTGGTGAGGGGAACGACCGCGTAAAGAATATTTTGGAGCTCGAATAATCATTTTCAAGAAAACAATGCGAAAGGGAGGGGCTTACCGATATGGCAAAAGGAAATTCAAAATCAAAAAAACGAACGGCAAAGGCGCGTTCTTGGTTGTCCACCGTAGTCTTATTTATGATTCTTTCCATATTGATTTTGGTGAACACCTCCGAAAGATATGCTTTTGTTCATGATATTTTCTTTCCCCTTTGGTACGTGGCTCTTGGTGTCGGTGTTTTGCTTGGCGGCATTTTTTGCATCAAATGTACGCGAAAGGATCTCCATTTTGCGGCGGTGCTCGGTGTGTTTTTTATTATGTCCTTTTTGTCGTTCTTTCTTTGTGGAGCGGTTTTGAATCATCTCAACCACGCCTTTGATACGGGTGAGGTTCAAAGATATGAGTGTGTGATCGAGGAGGAGCTTTACGAAAGTGGGAGTAAATACTCGCTAGGCGGGTACAAATTCAAAATCACGGTAAACGGTGAAAGCTTTTGGATTGAGGTTCCGTCACACGACTACTACAGTCTGGACGAGGGCGATACATACGTTGTGGAATACCACAAGGGTGCTTTTGGAGAGCCATACTATATTGGCGTGGGAGGAAAATAACAAAAACAGCCTCGGCACATTTGCGATAGGGCAGATGTGCCGAGGCTGTTTTATAAGTGCTTTTCTACAAAAATACGCAATATACAGCTCCGCCTGTAAGCCGGGTTCTGTCGAAGGGCGGTCATCAATCTTTGCGTTCTGTCACCAAAACGCTCCAAAACAAAGTTTTGTGCCACCTCGGGAGATATGCCGGACAAGCCTCCCATGGGGTGTTGCTTCGGATAGGGTTTACAGCGGACCTATGTTACCATAGGAACGGGTGAGCTCTTACCTCGCCTTTCCATCCTTACCGCTTACGCGGCGGTTTATTTCTGTTGCACTTTCCCGACGGTTACCCGTGGCTGACGTTATCAGCTATCCTGTCCTGCGAAGCCCGGACTTTCCTCACGGTAATACCTTTCGGCAACATACCGCGCGACCGTCCGACGAAGCTGTGCCTATAT
This sequence comes from Clostridia bacterium, assembly GCA_017453305.1. Classification (GTDB taxonomy): domain Bacteria; phylum Bacillota; class Clostridia; order Oscillospirales; family CAG-272; genus UMGS1865. The sequence continues at coordinate 23,319 of JAFTKJ010000041.1, read as the reverse complement.
TATACCCCAAAAGCGTGGATTTGTCAAGTCCCCGAATTTTCGAAATTCTTTCGCTCCAAAGACTATTGCAATTTTTTGGAAAAAGTCTTATAATGTAGTCAAATAAGCCTTGCGGAGGTTTTTATGAAACGTGAAAATCTGCATTTGTATTCGATCATGCCGTTGGATACCGACCACATTGAGGAAATATGCGAGGATATCCGCGCGCAATATGAGAGCGGTGTGGCAACCTGTGCGTTGTTTTCGATGACGCTGGTTCCGGAGGGCAATCCGCCTGCCGATAAGGTTGGCTTGCTTTGTGAAAAATACGATCTTTTCCGCAACCGTCTGAAGGCAATGGGCATTGGATGCGGTGTGCTGGTGCAGGCGAGCATCGGGCATGGGTGGACCTTGGGAGAGCTGTTTCCATATCAGCAGTACACACAATTGATCGATGGAAAAAAGACCTTTACGGTTTGTCCCGCCGACGAGGGCTTTCGTGCCTACATCAGCCATGTGTTTGCCACCATTGCCGCGCACGCCCCCGACCATATCATGCTGGACGACGACTTCCGTTTGCTCTTCCGCACGGGCGGCGGCTGTGCATGCCCCTTGCATCTGAAGCGCTTTGAAGCACTTTCGGGAGAGCGTATGGACCGTGAAACGCTGCTGCGGGCGGTGACACAGAAAAACGATGCGGGAAAGCAATACGGCGAGTGGTTTGTGCAAGCACAGCACGATTCTCTTGTGGAGTGTGCACGCATCATGCGAGAGGGCATCGACAGCGTTGATCCTACCATTCCGGGCTCGTTTTGCTGTGTGGGTGGCAGTGTGGAGTTTGGTGCCGAGATCGCACGTATCATGGCAGGTGCGGAAAACCCCTGCGTGGTGCGCATCAATAACGCCAATTACACCTCTTTGGGGGCAAAATATTTCAGTCGCTCTTTTCTCAAATGCGCATCCTCCGTTGCAAAGCTGCGGGGCGAGGTTGACGTGATCCTTGCCGAAACCGATACCTGTCCGCAAAATCGATACAGCACGGGTGCGCGCTCTCTGCATACGCATTTTACGGGATCGATTTTGGAGGGGGCAAACGGTGCCAAGCATTGGATCACGCGTCTTGCCGCGCACGAACCGAACAGCGGTCGTGCTTACCGAAAGATTCTCGGCAGACATCACGGCTTTTATCAAGCGCTTGCCGATCTTGTTCCCACACTCAAATGGCGCGGCTTTTGCATTCCCGTGGCAAGCAAGCCGAACTATCCTTTGGGAGAGGAATGGGTACAATCTGCCGACGGTGTTGACCATTGGAGCAGTTGTGTGTTGGAGCGCATGGGCTTGCCGTTTTATTTTTCTGACCGTGTTGACGGCGTTGCTTGCTTGGAAGGAGACCGTGACGCTTGCTTTGACGACGGTGAGATCCTGCAAATGCTCAAGGGGAATCTTGTCCTTGCCTCCGACAGTGCCGCACGCCTGATTGCGCGTGGATTTGGTTCCTATCTTGGCGTTTCCGTACGTCCGTGGGTGGGAAAAACGCCCACGCACGAGTGCTTTTCCGTTGGCGGAAACAAGTGCAACGTGCAGGTGAGGGCACAAGAGCTTATCCCCACGTCCGCCACCACGCGCACGCTTTCCACCGTGTGCCATTCGGTTGACAAGGTGCATTTTGAACCACTGTTTCCGGGAGTAACGGTTTATGAAAACGCACTCGGCGGCAGAGTGACGGTCTTTTGCGGTACACCGAAAGCCGATTTCAATTTGGGTGAGGCATTCTCTTTTTTGAACGAATCCCGCAAGCACCAATTGATTGAGATATTGCGAGCTGCAGACGAGCTCCCCGTGTATTATCCCGACGATGAGGAGGTCTACTTCCGTGTTGCGGACATGGAGGATGGCGGCATGCTTTGCGCTATCTTTGATCTTTCCTGCGATCCCCTGGAGGACACCGCGCTGGTTTGCGCAAAACCGCTCACAAGCGTGGAGCGGTTGATGCCGGACGGAAGTCGGGAGAAGATTTTCTTCCGTGCTTGTGAGGAGGGAAGATATCAACTGGATCTGCGGTGTGAGCATCTGGATCCGGTGATCCTACTTTTGCGTTAAAAGCGCAATAGTTGCAATGTATTGATTAAAAAATGCAAGAAATGCAATGGATTTCGCAAGAATTGTTTGCTATAATGTACCCATAAAGCAAATTTGAACGGAGGAGATTTCCATGAAGCTTTTTACTTTAGCGGAAGAAAAAAAGAGAATCGATAACGTCACCTACGTCAACGAGCACGTCAAAAAATGCGCCAAGCGTGTGCGCATTCGCGACTATCTGCCCGGACAGGTGACCTACAATCTTGGTCCTTACCCCGCAAAATTCTCGATTGAACCCACCGAATACGACTACAATCTGATCAAAAGCTTTGCCGAGAAGGGCGTGGGGCTGATTCAGGTGCACGAGGAATGGAACGATCACATCCGTCTGTACGGCGCTGATAAATACTCCTCTCACGACCGTGAGGGTATGAAGAATTTTATCAAGCTTTGTCACTCCTTCGGTATCAAGGTACTGCCGTATCTCTCCTCCTTTTATTTTGACCGCCGCGATCCCGATTTTCGCCGTGATTTTATGCGCTACGAGTCCTATCTGATCAGCGTGCATTTTGAGTACGCCAACTGCTCGGCACAGTCCGAAACCTGGGCAACCTACTTTTTTGACAAGATGAAGCGCGTATTTGACGAATACGAGTTCGACGGTATTTACAACGATACGGGCTGTGAAGAATTTGCAAAAAGGCACGCCGAGGTGCGTGCGCAGGGGAGAAAAACCTGCGTGCAGAGTGACATTCACTATGACCCTTACGAGGAGGATTTTTACGCACGGATGTACTCCTTTGTCAAGGAGAGTAACGGTATTATGAAGATGCATTACTCCAACGTTTGCCGCCCCGCGTCCGACGAAAAGCTGTACGACTACCTGTGGGTAGGCGAGGGCGTTTCGGATCTGGACAGCCTGCTTGGTACGGTGGAGTTTGATCCCTACCTTATTCCGTGTCCCGATCTTCGTTGGACGAGCGAGGAGGCGGTCAAGCGCATGTTTGCGCAAACCATTCCGTTCCTGCAATTTCCGCTCCGCCCCGACGGGCGCCCCTACCAGGCGGAAAAGATCATTTCCGTTCCCGGCGTAAAATACCTGAAGAGCGGCATGTACGACACCTACCTCGAAATGGCGGAATATGACCGTCAGCATCCCAACGGACCCTACTCCTACAGCGATTGGTCGGGTATTCCCGATAACGAGGAATACCGTGCAAAGTGGTTCAACTATCTGGCACTCTACAAGCCCATGGTCGAGGAGAACAGCGTTTGCTTCATGAACGTGACCGAAAGCACGCTGACGCGCGGTGCTTTGCCCGAAAAGGTCTACATGAGTGTGTTTATGGGCAACGAGGTTTATCTGTGCCTTTCCAACCTCTCGGATGCCGTACAAACGGTGGAGCTGCAGGAGGCGTGGGTCAACCGCGAAACCAACGCGCGCCAAAGCAGATTCGAAATTCCCGCAGGTGGGCTTGTGTTCCTGATCAAGCCTTGAAAGTAAATAAAAAACAGACGGAGAACGGCGACTTGCACTACGGCAGGTCAGCTGTTCTCCGTCCGTCTTATTTTTAATATCATTCCGCCTTGAATTTTTTCCAGATCGGTGCGGCGAGTGCGCAAAGCAAAAGACCGATGGCAGAAATGCCGATCCAGGTCAAAATGGTAAAATTCCAATCAAATTGCTCGGCAATGGCGGCAAAGCCGTAAGTGGAGATCGATGCCCCCACGTAGGTGCAGGCGTTGAGAATGCCCGAATAGGTAGACACCCTTCCGCATTTGACAAATGCCTTTGGCACGATGGCAATCAGCATCAGATTGATCCCGTGCATGCAGGCAACCGTCAGGGACATCAAGATCAGGGACGGGATCAGCGCCGCGTCGGGGCACAGGACGTTGACCGCGTAAAGGATCAGCGAGGATACCGCCGACACGCCGAAGATTGCCATAGCACACGTGACCTCATTGGCGAAAAGCTTGCGGTGGATCAGATCGGACACCGAAAAGCTCAATATGCTGAACAGCGCCAGAACGACCGTAGAAACGATAGAGCTTTCCTCACTCAAACCAAAGGTCTCCAAAAGGTAGGAGGGCATCCAGTTGGTCACGCCGTCGCGTAGCATGCCCTGCATGATGATGCCAAGCATGATCAGAACAACGGCAAACAGCGCGTAGCGCGGCAGGGGCATACGAGTGGAGTCCGTTTTTTCGGTTTGTGTAGACGTCCGTTCCTCCAAAGCACCGCGGAACAGTCGCGGATAAAGGATCAGCCACAGCACCGTGGCAATGGCTCCCCACGCGGCACAGGTCAGGATCACGGCTCTCCAATGAAGAAATCCAAGCAGCAGAGGGCAGAGCAGATACAACACGATGGTTGCAACCGACGAGCCCCAGGAAACGCGCACCGAGGCGTAGCTGTATTCGGCATCGGAGAGATGCGTGGACAAAAGACGTACGATGGGAGGCCAAAGCAGGGCGTGCGCAAAGCCGTTGACGCACCACACCGCCGTCATAGCGGGAATGCCCGTACAAAGGGAGATGCATACGTTGCAAAGCGTGGCAAGAGATAGCCCTGCCGTGATCAGATATTGCGGCTTGATGCGGTCTCCCAGCACACCGCTGATCACTTGTCCTGCGCCGTAGGCAACGGTAAGACCGGTTACCACAATGGCAAGCGCGGATTTTTCCACCTGCATGTCACTGCAGATCTTGACCATCATCACCGCAAAATTGATGCGCAGAAAATAACTGCTGAAATAGACCAGCGCCAAAAGGTATGCGATTTGTTTTGTTTTTTTGCCGATTGCCGAAGCCATGATAAGCACCGAGTCCTTTCTCTTTACTGCGTTTTTTGATTTTTGTCCCAAATGCGCTTGAGTCCGCGCAACAAAAGCGTTTCGTCAAGGACAATTTCGTGGCGGCAATAGGGCACGATCAGGTGCGCCATACCACCCGTTGCCACGATGCTTGCAGGGGAGACGGAAAGCTCTTTTTCAAATTGATCCAGAATGCCGTCCACCGCTCCCGCACTTCCGTACAAAATGCCGGATTTCATGCAATCCGCCGTCGAAGCGGCAATCGCGTGACGCGGCGGGGTCATTTCCACGTTTGGAAGCAGAGCCGTATGTGTGGAGAGCGCTTCCAGGGAGATTCCTACGCCGGGATAGATCGCACCGCCGATAAAGCGTCCCTTTTCATCCAACACGGTCGCGGTGGTAGCGGTGCCCATATCTACGATTACGCAGGGCAGGGGATACTCCTCTTTTGCCCCCACGGCGGTGGCAACAAGATCTGCCGCAACCGTTCCGGGATCGTTGATGCAAATGTGCAAGCCGCTCTTGACGCCGGCGCCTACCACCAACGCTTCAAGCCCCGTCAAAAGGCGGACCGCGCGCACGAGCACGTCGGTCACGGAGGGCACGACACAAGAAATGACCGCGCCCTCGATGAGAGCGTGGTCAATTTTTTGCAAGGTCAGAATTTGGTTGATCTTTGCCGCATAGCCGAATTCGGTCTCTTTGCGGTCGGTCGGAATGCGAAAAACAGTCAAGACGTCATCGCTTTTTGCAATGCATCCTACCGTGGTATGTGTATTTCCGCAATCAATGGTTAAAATCATAGCAAACCTCTTACAGCTTCAACTGCTTTTTGACAATCGAAATAATGCGCAATACCGCAGGGATCAGGAGCACGTTGACTGCAAACTCCACCAAAAAGTTGAGGCCGATGCAACCGATCATAACAAAAGTAAAGGCGTTTGCAAATGCATTCTCAATGGCGTAGGTGTTGATCAATTCGGCGTAAAAGACGAACAGACCAAGTGCAAAAATGCCCGTGTTGACAATCGGGCAGGAAACAGCCGACAAAATGACACCGAGCTTGTTCTTTTCGAGCTTCTTCAATGCGTGGTAAATGATGCCTGCCACCCAGCCTGCGGCAATGCCCTTGAGCAGGCAGAGCACGATGGTGACCACGGGAGCCTGCAACAGCATGGCAGAGCTCAGAGGGCCTGCGGCACCCGTAATGACCTGAACTGCTACGGTTACACCGAATACGCCGCCCAAAAAGGCGCCGCTTGCGGGACCGAAGAGGATCGCGCCTAACATAATGGGCACGAGGGTGAGCGTGATGGTAAACATTCCCAAGGGGATTGCCACAAAGGTCTGTAATACCACTACGAGTGCGGCAAGCATTGCCGTGTAGACGAGCTTACGTTGGGTTTCTTTTTTCATATTTTTTTCCTCCTGCTACTGTTTCGGTAGATCCGAATATAGTGCAAGTGCATTATAGCACAAACGAATGGGAAAGTCAAGCACCGTTCAAACATTTTACTTCGTCGTTTTAAACAAAATCTCTTTCCTTACGGCAGATCCTGCGTCGATTTTCTGACGAGTGCCTGCTCGATCTCGCAGATATACACGCGATGAAAATCATCCTTTGCGTAATTGGAGAGCAGAGAAGCATCCAAAAACGATGCTTTTTTCAAGTCGTCCGCATACAGCTTGCGACAAATTAGCACAAGCTCCGCCTCCGCAGGGTAGGGCACGCCGCCCTCGGTCATTACACAATGCAGTCCCGCCGCCGCAAATTTATCTCCGTCGCGACCGCTGTTGCGTCCGCAATAGGTCAGCGCCGCGCGGTGTGCCTCCCCCAAAAAAGCAAGTGAGAGATGCTCGGCTTTTTCGGTCAAGGTATAGGTGTAACGTTGGGGGCGGATGAAGCAGACGGCAACGGGCTTATTCCAAAGCACGCCAAGGCAGCCCCAGGAGGCGGTCATCGTGTTGGTGTGCTTACCGTCCGTCGCGCTGATCAGCATCCATTGCTTGCCAATGCGGTCAAATACGCCGTCAATGCAAGCGGCGTCGATCGGTACAAATTCATTCATAAAACTCGGTTCCTTTCTGTGAGTATATCATTATCATACTCTCGTTTTTGAAAAAATGCAAGTAAAATGAAAAAAGTTTTACATTTTCGACTTAAATCCATATAAAAATGCGCCCACGTATGGATTTTCAATTATTTTTGTGTTATAATGAGTTTGTAAGACATTATAATCGGAGGTACTTCAAATGATCCTGCAAGTATTAAAAGACTGTTCCTTTTGGTCGCAAACAGTGCGCAACGATCCGCGCTATCAAGAGCATCGGCAATTGTTGGAGCAAACGTATTTGAGCAAACGGTATGAGGAGATTCCCACACTGTCCTATCATAACCGTGCTTTATTTCACCAAACGGGTGACCGTAGCATGTTTGAAATGCCCTATTTCCGTCGCCGTCATTCGCTTTCTGCCGCGGCGATGCTGGCATTGATCTACCCCGAGCGCGAGGAATATTTGACTTACGTCAGCGACATGCTGTGGGCAATTTGCGACGAATATACCTGGGCGGTTCCCGCGCATACCAAGGGAACGCTGGAGAATGATCTGGTTGAGATCGATCTCTTCAATGCCGAAACGGGCTTTACCCTTGCCGAGATCCACTACGTGCTGGGCGAACGCTTGCCGCGTCTTGTTCGTGACCGCGTGGCAGCAGAGGTCGAGCGCCGCATCTTTGAGCCGTTTTCAAATAGAATTTCCTGCTTTGAAAAATTGAACAGTAACTGGGCGGCGGTTTGCGGCGGAAGTGTGGGGGGCGCGATGCTCTACCTCGATCCCGCTCGCTTGGAGCAATGCATGCCGCGTATTTTAAAGACGATGGGGCAGTTCATCGACGGATTTTCGGACGAGGGCGTATGCATGGAGGGCTTTTCCTATTGGATGTACGGCTTTTCCGCTTATTTGTGGTTTGCCGACCTTTTACATGCGCATACCAACGGCAAAATCGATCTGCTTGCAGACGAGAAGGTCGAGCGAATTGCGGGATATCTGCAAAGCTGTTTTATGAAGGGGAACACCACCGTCAGCTTTTCGGACGGTACGCCGCAGGGGCGTGTATCCCCTGCAGTGCAGGGATACCTTGCCAAGCGCTTTCCCGCATCGGTCAGCACCATGCCAAAGGAATGCTGTGCCTTGTATCGTGGCAATGTCTTCTGGCTCCCGTTCTCGCGCGAGATCCTCTATTGCCCCGATCCGAGCGTTCCCGTGACCGATCCTCTCAAGAATCGCGATTTTCCGTTGGCTCAACAAGTCATCGTGCACGAGGAGGGCTATTCGCTCTTTGCCAAAGCGGGACACAACGCCGAGGAGCACAATCACAATGACGTTGGCTCCTTTATTCTCGCAACCGAGCAATATGGTCAGGTGCTTTGCGATATCGGCTCGGGCTATTATACCAAAAAATATTTTCAAGCGGGAATGGAAAATCGCTATTCCATTCTTTGCAATTCCTCCCTCGGTCACAGCGTGCCCATCGTCAACGGGCAACCTCAGCTTTGCGGCAGACAGTACAGCGGTAGCATTGCGCACGACGGCAATTGCATTCGCATCGAAATGGCGGCGGCGTACGGGCAAAAGGCGTTTTCCAAGCTGACGCGCACCCTGACGCATGAGGCAAACAAAGTGATCCTCACCGATGCCTTTTTGCCGACGTATCACTCCCTGACCGAGCGCTTTGTTACCCGTATTCTACCCACCGTGGAGAAGGGAAGCGTGCGGATCGGCAACGTCCGTATGGAATTTGATCCCGAAGAGGTCGCTGTCAACATCCGCAAGGAAGCGCATCAAAATCATGCAGGGACCTTTGATCCCGTGTATTGCATTGATTGCGAGGTGCGCCCGAATCGGGAGCAGGTGACGGTTGCGTTTTGTGTCATTGATGAATAAATTGTTAATAATTGGAGTGGCCGATTGACATTCGGCACACAGTGTGCTATAATGGACACACAGTGTGCTGAAAGGAGATGCAAAATGGCTATTAATAAAAACGGATTGATCGATGATGAAATGTCCGAGCAGATTGTCGAGGCTGCCGAGCAAATGGCAATGACGTATGGTGCACATACGGTCAACGTTCGCAAGATCTTGGTCCGCATCGGCATTACTAACCGTGTGTTTTACAACCGCTTTCGCAATGTAGAGGATGTGTTGGATCTGGTGTATCGTCGTAAAATCTCCAAAATCCGTGAGGGCGTTGCGTGGGAGTACGATGACGAGGAGCAGTTCTTTGAGGGGATCACAAACATGGTCACCAATATTCTTTTGACCTCCTACGACGTCAAAATGCAATTCAACCAATACGTTTTCGAAAATGACTCGCGCTCCAAAGAGAACTACGAATGGTGGATGGCGGAGATCGAAAAAATTTTTGCCTACGCCAAGGAGCAGCACTACATCAGGGAGGACCTTGATTGCGATATTCTCAGTTATTCTCTGTGGTGCTTCTGCCGTGGCTATAATGCCGACGCAGTGGGCAGAAAGCTTCCCAAGGAGGAGGCTGCGCGCAGATTCCGCTACAGCTTTGGCATCATTCTGGACGGCTTGCGCAAGAAAGCATAACGCACCGTTTGCCGCTTAATGAAATGAAGAAATGACATACAACACATGATTGAAAGGAATTTTCAAAAATGAAAAAAGATTTGTTGCACGAGAAAAATGAATTCGAAAACGTCAGAGCCTTGGTAGAGTGGGCTGCAGAGAAGTATGGCTCCAGCACTGCGTTTTCTTACCGTCCCAATCCGCACCGCGCAGAAGAGGTTAAAAAGTCCTTTGTCGAATTCCGTAACGACGTGCGCGCGCTGGCATCTGAGCTGGTTTCCATGGGATGCGCGGGCAAGCACTGTGTCCTGATCGGCAAAATGTCCTACGAGTGGGCAACCATGTACTATGCAACGCTTTCCATCGGTGGCGTTCTGATTCCCCTGGACCGCGATTGGCAGGCAGAGGATCTGGCTGATACCGTGCAAAAGGCAGATGCAAAATTCTTGTTCTGTGATGCGGACCTGGCAGAAAAGGCTGAGATCATTTCGAAAAAGGTTGCACTTGAGTCTCCCGTCGTCTACCTGCGCGGCGAGGAGGGCACTCGTTCCCTGGCTTCCTTGACTGAGGCGGGCAGAGCAAAATTCGAGGCTAATCCCGACGCATATTTCAAGGCACCCATCGACCCTGACTGCATGTCCCTTTTGGTATTTACCTCGGGTACAACGGGCAAGGGCAAGGGCGTTATGCTGTCGCAGACCGCATTCCTTTCCGACCTTTCCTCCGTTATTCCGTATATCGACTTTGGTAAAAAGACGGTCAGCGTATTGCCTCCGCACCATACCTTCGGTTCTTCCGTTATGCTCATCGGTCACGTGATGATCGGCTGTGAGGTCTATATCTCCGCAGGCATCCGTTACGTGGCAAAGGAGCTCAAGGAGCAAAGCCCCGAGCACTTGGTGCTGGTTCCTCTGTATATGGAGACCTTCTACCGCCGTATTATGGCGAATATCAAGGAAAAGAAGAAGGAAAAGCTGGTAGCGAGAATGATCAAGATCAGCAACGCCATGCGCAAGGTTGGTATCGACCTGCGTGCAAAGCTGTTTGCAGAGATCCGCGCAGCATTCGGCGGCAAGGTCAAGATGATCATTTCGGGCGGCGCGCCCATCAACCCCGATATCCTCAATTTCTTTGAGGCGATCGGTATTTCCACCCTCAACGGCTACGGCATTACCGAGTGTGCACCCATCATTGCAGTCAACCGCAGTAAGAACGTTGTCCCCGGTAGCGTTGGTAACGTGTTGGATATCGATACCGTTAAGATCGACCAGCCCAACGAGGACGGTGAGGGCGAGATCTGGGTCACCGGTTCCAACGTCATGCTTGGCTACTACAAGGATGAGGCGGCTACCGCCGATGCCATGGATGCGGACGGTTATTTTAAAACGGGTGACTACGGCAAGCTGGATCAAAACGGCGTGCTGTATATCACGGGCAGAAAGAAGAACCTGATCATTCTTTCCAACGGCAAAAACGTATATCCCGAGGAGATTGAGAGTGAGCTGATTGCAACCCCGGGTGTTATCGATATCATCGTCTACGAGGGTCAAAGCAAGAGAGGCTTGGAGCACAATGCCATCGTTGCCGAGGTGTATCCCGATAAGGATTATATCGAAAAGAACGGTATTACCGACATTAAGGCACACCTGCAAAAGTACGTGGACGACTACAACCGCACCGCAGTACCTTACAAGAAGATCGGCGTGCTCAAGGTCAGAGACACCGAATTCCCCAAGAACACCCTGCGCAAGATCATGCGCTTTAAGCTGGATATGTCTATCGATTGATGACAGAGATCAAAATAAAAACGCGTGCCCTCCTTTGCGGAGGACGCGCGTTTTTTGCTTTCATTTATTGCTTTCATTTATCGTGGTACTCAACGAACAGATCATTGGGGGTACATTCCAAAATATCGCAAATCGCTTTGAGATTTTCAAATTTGATGGAGGAGGTTTCATTTTCTACAATCTTTTTAAAGTTCTGATAGCTTAACCCCAATTGAATATAAAGCCAATATCGAGTTTGTCCTTTTTCCTTAAGAATCTCGTCAATTCGAAAATGCACAGCAAATACCTCCAAGCATTAGATAACGTGTACATTATATATCAATTTTTGTCTTGACAAATAGACATTTACATTATATAATGTGTGCATTAGATATTATGAGCGGATGATCGCTTTTAATGTATTTTTGGAGGAGAGAACATGATTGTCGCATTTTGCGGACACGCTGAGTATGTTAAAAACGAAGAGGAGGCTTCCGCAACCTCCACCGCGTAAGCTTTTGAAAAAGCTTGACCAAAACTTTGAAAAGAGAAAGGGCGAACAACTTTTCCTTTCGGCGAACAACTTTTCCTTTCGGCGAACAACTTTTCCTTTCGGCAAACAACTCTCTGAACGAGCAGGGTCTTGGAGGGTCTCGCTGCGGCTCGGTCACGCTCACGTTCTGACAGCCCACCGGGCTGTCATTCATTCCGCTCGCGCCGCTTCGCTACCTGCGAGTTGGCGGGAGCCGAGCGAACCTGCGGTTCGCGTCGAACAGTGATGCACGTGCTAACAAATCCAATGCACAAAACAAAATGGGAGAGCACGAACTCTCCCAATATTGCTGCCTTAAAAACTTCCTTTTGAGAAGTTTTTGAAGGGGTGAGGGGGAACTTTTTTCAAAAAGTTCCCCCAAAAAACAAACTCTCACTATCTATGAATTTTAACCAGCTTTTCGATGCTTTTTGAGAGTGCGGCGACAAGAGCGTCGACGTCCTCGGTGGTGTTGTAGTGGCTGAAGCTGACACGCAAAGCGCATTCGGTTTCGGCTTCGGTTGCGCCAAAGGCAAGCAGAGCGCGGCTGAGCTTTTTGGAGTGCGTGGAGCACGCCGAGCCGCCTGAAACGCAGATGCCGTCCTCGGAAAGGGCGTGTACCATGGTCTCACTCTTGATATCGGGGAGCGAGAAATTGAGAATGTGCGGTGCGCGTGCGCCCGTGGGAATATGCATTTTTACGGGAAGGGCAGAGAGCTTTTTCTGTGCGTCGTCCCGAAGTGCTTGCAGATGGGGAAGGTGTACGTTCAGCTTTGCGTAGCCGTCCTTTGCCGCTGCACCGAATGCCGCAATGCCAAGCACGTTTTCGGTGCCCGAGCGGAAGCCACCCTCCTGACCGCCGCCCAACAGCGTGGGGACGATATCGCGCCGCTTGAGTGCCTCGGGAGAAACGTAAAGTGCGCCGACTCCTTTGGGGGCGTGGATTTTGTGCGCACTCAGCGTAACGAGATCCGCACGGATCGCGTTGGGGGAGAGGCGACATTTAAGATATCCTTGCACCGCATCGGTGTGGGTTACAATATCCGCATTTTTTGCTTTTGCCAGCGAAAAGGCACGCTTGAGATCGTACATCGCACCCGTTTCATTGTTGACGGTCATGATCGACACCAAAAACGTGCGGTCATTGAGGGCGCTCTCGTAAGCAGCCCAATCCAATTCGCCGCCGCGTGTGGGAATGCGAACCACGTCAAAGCCGTCCTTTTCCAGGGCTTGCATGGCACTTTCCACACCCGGGTGCTCGGAGTCAGTGGTGATCACGCGTCCGCCGCGGCGACGCTCTTTGGCGTACGCCGTTCCGAGAACGGCAAGATTGTCCGCCTCGCTTCCGCAGGAGGTAAAGAGGATCTGCCCGGGCAGGAGCATTCCCTTGATGCCAAGCGTCAAGGCAATCTCGCGCCGTGCCTCCTCCACCAGCTTGCGTGCCGCCTGTCCCATGGGGTGGAGGGAGGAGGGGTTGCCGTAGCAGTCAACGGCTTCAAAAAGCTTTTGCTTTGCCGCATCGCAAAGCGCCGTTGTTGCACTGTTGTCAAGATAGATCTGTTTCATAAAGCCTCGTTTAACGGAACGCAAAGGCGTCGATGATGGCGTTGACGTCCGCGCGGTTGGTTTCAAAGTTTTCGGGGAGTGCCGTGTAGGTCAGGTTATAGATCATGCCTTTGTATCCCACAATCACCTGCAGGTATTGGTAGGTCGTACCGCCAACGGTGTATTTGTATTCGCAAACCAGCGCGTCACCGCCGCCAAGCTTGCCGTTTTGCTTGGAGATGCTTTCGTATTTGCCACCCGAGGTCTTTTCCATCATTTCCTCGGTCTTTGCAAAATATTCCTCAATGGTAATGCCCTCTGCCGAGGGAACGTAGGGGATCACGCTGACCGACGAGCCGTCCTTGGCGCGTGCCGCGTAGACCTTTTCGGTGACGTTGACCTGCCAGGAGGTAGGAACGTAAAAGCTGTATGCAACATCCTTGTTGGAGGCGAGCTGCATGCCCTCGGGGGCATTCGCATCCGCCTCGATTTCCTTGGTGGGATCAACGGGGAGGTAGGGATCGGCAAAGAGAAATTCCTTCAGCATTTTTTGTACATCGGCAAGGCAAAGCTCGTAAATGTCCTGTAACGCCGTGTAAGAAAAAACGTAAAAGCTACCGCTCTTTTCGGCGATGATCTGCAAAAAGTGCAGGGTCTCGCCCGATACCGTTGCGGAGTAGTGCAGCTGTTGTGCGTTGGCGTCGCCTAAAAGAGTTGCAATGCAATCCTCCTCGTACATGTGGATCTCACCCGTTACCATCAGCTCGACCTGCGGAAGCAGGACGGCGTTGAAGTAGGTCTTCGGACGACCGGATGCGGAAGCCCCCTGTAAAAGGAGTTCTACTTCTTCGTCAATGGAATATTCCGCCACGCTGACGGTGGATTGACGCGCCAGATTGTAGTAAGCTCCCGACACGCCCGGTTGTATGCTGACGCTCCACGTGGTGGGAACGTAAAGGCGATATTTTGCACCGTAGGCGGTGGCACTTTGCATGCCGTCGGGGATCTGCGATTGAGAGGATGCGCACGCAGTCGTGCAAAGCAGAAGCATTGCAAGCAGCAAAAGCACCGCGGGCACGCGCAAAAGGATCTTGTTTTTCATGTCGAACCTCGCAAAAAATACATTTTTTTAATTGTATCACACTCCACGGTAAATATCTTCAATTTTCTGTTAATTTTTCTTGTAAAACGGAGTTTTAATCATTTTTTTTGAAAAAAAGTGAAAAAAGTTGAAAAAAGCTCTTGCAAACGACAAAAAGATGTGCTATAATACTCGCATCCAAAAAACAAATATGCTAAATGAAGTACACAGGAAAAGGCGAAAGCCGCCGAAGGAGTAACACTCTCAGGTGCCGCAAGGTAGGGACTGTGTGCCGATGGCACTCCGGAGAAGTCCAGATTTGGATACCGAAGGTGAAAGTGCGCAATGCGTGCGAATCTCTCAGGTAAAAGGACGGAGCAAACAAACCGAAAGGGAAGTGTTTTTTCTTTCGGCGCGTTTTCGTTTCCCCGGAGTCAAACGCTATGTTTGGCTCTTTTTGTTTTGCAAAAAAGGAGGAAAGAAAAAAATGGATGCATTTATCCAAACAGTCACAGAAGTAAACTCATTTATCAACAACATCGTATGGGGTTGGCCCGTCATCATTCTCATTTTGGGAACGGGATTATTGCTCAGCATTCGTACCCGCTTTTTGCAGGTGCGTAAGTTTGGCAATTCCTGGGCGTCCACCATTATTCCCACAGTCAAATCCATCGGCAAAAAACAAGAAAAAAAGCCGGGTGAGAAAACCGTATCGCAGTTTGAAGCCTTTTCCGCCGCCATCTCGGGTACGGTAGGAACGGGTAACATCATCGGCGTCGTTGCGGCAATTCTGACGGGTGGTCCCGGTGCCGTGTTCTGGATGTGGGTCTCCGCATTCTTTGGTATGGTGACCAACTATTCCGAAAACGTATTGGGACTTTATTACCGTAAAAAAGATAAGGACGGCGAATTTTCCGGCGGTGCGTTTTATTACATTGCAAACGGACTCCGCTGGAAGTGGCTCGGCTACGTGGCGGCTGTATTCTGTATGCTTGCCGCAATCGGCATGAGCGGCGTGCAGACCAATAAGATCTCGGGCACGCTTTCGGGATCCTTGGATCAGGCATTCCACTTTGGCGAGGACAATCTGTTCCTTGTCAAGCTGATCATCGGTGTCGTAGTGGCAGTGATTGCAGGTGCCATCATCCTGGGCGGTATCAAGCGTATCGGCAAGGTCGCTTCCATGCTCGTTCCCTTTATGTCGCTTTTGTTTATGGGCATGGCGCTCTTTGCAGTTATCACGCACGCAGATAAGATCGGCGGCGCATTTGGCATGATCTTTGGTAACGCCTTTAATTTCCAAGCTGCGGGCGGCGGTATTTTCGGCTATGCCTTTGCGCAAACCATCAAAAAGGGTATGGCGCGCGGCGTATTCTCCAACGAGGCCGGTCTTGGCTCTTCCGTTATCGCGCACTCCGCATCCGAAACCCGTGAGCCCGTAATGCAGGGCTTGTGGGGTGTGTTTGAGGTGTTTTTTGATACCTTTATCATTTGTACCTTTACCGCATTGATGATGCTGACCACCGTGGACGTCAACGCCCTCACGGGTACGGAGGGAGACACGGCAATGTCACTTGCAATCTTTTCCAATAATTTTGGTGTATTTGGCGTGGTTACATCCTCTATCATTTTGCCTCTGTTTGCCTTTACCACTATCATGGCGTGGTCCTACTATGGCGAAAAGGCGACCGCGTTCTGCTTCCAATGGCTTGGAGAAAAGGGACAAAAGATCTCCGTTGTTGTGTTCAAGGTGCTGTACGTGGTACTGATCGTGGCATCTGCGGTGATTGAAAGCGATCTGCTTTGGAATATTTCCGATACCGCAAACGGCTTGATGGCAATCCCCAACCTGATCGCCCTGATCGGTTTGAGTGGACTTGTATGGAAGATCACAAAGAACTACTACGACCGCAAAAAGGGAATTGACGTAAAGCCGATGCTTTCCGCTTATCCCGAATTGAATGAGGAGTTTGAAAAGGATCTGGCAGAACAGAACAAGTGATAAAAAGGCGCACCGACAACCAAACGGTTGTCGGTGCGCTGACTTTATGAGCTGACTTTATGATCAATTGCAATCGGGGGAGAGAAATTTGCCGATCTCGGCTAAATGACGGAGTGCTTCGGGCATCATACTGTCGGGGTAGCGGTTGTAGAAGTTGCCGCCGATTTCAAAGTTGACGGTCCCCTCGTAGCCGATCTCGCGCATGGCGGAGGCAATGTCCACCCAATCCATCACTCCGGGGTAGGTGAAGGGGACTGTGTGACGGTCCTTGATGCCGTCCACCTCATGAATGTGCACGCACTTGACGGTTTTGCCGAGCTTGCGCAGAGCACCTCCCACCGTGTCTCCTGTTTCTTTTCCCGTCAGGGCGATGTGACCGTAGTCGGGGCAGGAGCAAAAGCGGTCGGAATTCAATACGTCAATAAATTCCAAAATCTCCTCGGGGCGCGAGCAGACCGAGGCATGAATGACGTCGTTTTCGTCGGGGAGCCACATCGGCTCAATGCCGACTGTGACGTCGTATTTTTCCAGATAAGGAAGCACGTAGCGAAAGAGCTCCAGATTGTATTGGAAGCAATATTCCTTTTCCTCGTCCAAAAATCTGCCAAGGGTGCGAACGGGGTGAATGACCGAATATTTTGCGCCGAGGATATTGGTGGCAACAATGTTTTTAAGGGTCGCTTCACGGTACTCGGGCACGTCGCAGGCAGGGAATTCACCAAAAATGGCGTGCGTCTGATAGATCGTAATGCCTTCCTCGTCGGCAATGCGGCGGACTTCCTTGTAGTGCGCAATCGTTTCCTCAAGGCTCATCAAATGGCTTTTGCTGTGTCTGACGGCGTCGGCATCGCGCATCCAAGTGTCAAGTCCGTAATCCGCGTACTCAATGCCTGCCGCCTTCATCAATTGAAACATTTTGCGCGTTCCGTAGCGGCTTTCCAAGGTCCCTGTGCTGATACTGAGCTTCATATATTCTGCCTCCAAAAATTCAGCATTCCTTGGGCTGCATTATGATCTTTCCCATTTCTGCAACGTGACGCAACGCCTCGGGGATCATGCAGTCGGGGAACGCTTTGTAATAGTTGCCGCCTATCTCAAAATTCAGTGTTCCGGCGTATCCGATCTCGCGCAAAGCCGCGCCGATGTCCTCCCAATCCATCGTTCCGTGAATGCAGGGAGCGGTATGGCAGTCTTTGTCTTTTATTACTTCATGCGCGTGAATGATCTCCACAGTGCTGCCAAGCTTGCGCAAGGCACCTGCAGGGGTATCGCCGGTGGCGTATCCCGTCAATTGGAAGTGACCAAGATCGGGGCAGGAGCAAAAACGGTCGGAGTCAAGCGCTTTGATGAACTCCAGAATTTCCTCGGGACGGGAGCAAACAGTGGGGGAAATGTGATCCTCTGCGTCTGTTGTCCACATCGGCTCAATACCGATCTTGACGTCGTACTTCTCCAGAATGGGAATCAGAGAGCGGTAGAATTCCAGGTTATAGGCAAAGCATTCTTCTTTTTGCTCGTCAAAGATGCGTCCTTCCGTTGCAACGGGGTGGATGACCGTATAGTGAGAACCAAGCACGTGGGTGGCAAGAATGTTGTTCTTCATCACCTTCAAAATCTCGTCGCGCTCGTCAAAAATTCTTTTAGCGCCAAACATGGAGTGTGTCTGACCAATGACGATACCCGCACGGTCAGCCAATCTCTTGATTTCCGTATAGTAATTGACGGTCTCTTCCTCTGTCATTTGATAATTGCGGCTTTTTTTCACCGTTGCAATACTGCCGACCCAATCGTCAAGACCGTAGTCTGCGGCGTCGATCCCCGCCTCCTTCATCATGGAGAACATCTTTTCCGTTCCAAAACGGGACTCCAAATACCATGTGCTGACACTGATAAGCATACGCATACACCTCCGCGCGTTTTTTTGTATTCTAACACTTTTTGAAACGTTTGTCAAGGGTTTTCAACGGGGAAACGCAATTTCTCACGTGCTTTTTCCTCCGCTTTGAAATAAGCGTGAAGAATTTGCATCAAAAAAGCAAAAATGAGTTGACAAACAAAAAAAGGTGTGCTATAATAAACAAGATATGAATGATTTTATTCAAAAACGGCGTTGAAAAAGAGCGCCGCGGCAAAAAGCCGACAGAGAGTGCGCGGTTGGTGCGAGCGCATGGGGAGTATGCCGTGGGAATCACTTTGGAGCCGTCGCAAAAGGGAAGCATCCGCTTTTTGATTGCGCGTTTGCCCGCGTTAAGGGCGTAAGAGTGCGCCTGCAATGGCGAAGGTGAGTGGTACCGCGGAGCTTTCCGTCTCACAGCAATACGCTGTGGGGCTTTTTTTGTTCCGCAGATCAAATTTTGTAAAATCATCCGCAAGGATAGAAATATGGAGTGATAACAATGGCAAAGGATTACACAAGTACACTGAACCTGCCCACAACAGAATTCCCCATGCGTGCAAATCTGCCGCAGCGTGAGCCTGATATGGTCAAGTATTGGGAATCGATCGACCTGTATAACAAGATGCAGGAGAATTCCAAGGATAAGCCGCTCTACATTTTGCACGACGGCCCTCCTTTCTCCAACGGAAATATTCACATGGGACATGCGCTCAACAAGATCCTCAAGGATTTTATCAACAAATCGCACGCAATGTCCGGCTATCGCGTACCGTTTACCCCAGGCTGGGATAACCACGGCATGCCCATTGAGTCTGCCATCATCAAGCAGAACAAGCTCAACCGCAAGAGTATGTCCATTCCCGAGTTCCGCAGTGCCTGCCACAAGTTCGCACAGGACTTTGTCGATAAGCAGATGGAGCAGTTCATTCGTCTTGGCGTCGTTGCCGATTGGGAGCGCCCCTATCTGACCATGAACAAGTCCTTCGAGGCACGCGAGATCAAGGTCTTTGGCGAAATGTATAAAAAAGGCTACATTTACAAGGGACTTAAGCCCGTATATTGGTGCCCCAACGATGAGACCGCTCTTGCCGAGGCAGAGATCGAGTATCAGACCGATCCTTGTACCTCTATTTACGTCAAGTTCCGGGTAAAGGATGATCAGGGCAAGCTTGCAGACGTCTGCGACATCAGCAAGACTTACTTTATCATCTGGACCACCACCACATGGACCCTGCCCGGCAACCAGGCAATCGCGCTCAACCCCGACGAGGATTACGTCATCGTCAAGGCAGAGAACGGCGAGTGCTATATTGTAGCTGAGGCGCTGTGCTCCAAGACCATGCTGGAGGGCGGCATTGAAAGCTTTGAGATCCTGGATCGCCGCAAGGGTAAGGATTTTGAGTACATGACCGCACAGCATCCCTTCCTCGACCGCGACAGCCTTGTTGTGGTTGCCGACTACGTTACCATGGATAGTGGTACGGGCTGCGTACACACCGCGGGCGGCTTTGGTGCCGACGATAACGTGACCTGCCGCCGCTACGGCTTGCCTCCTTTGGTTCCCGTGGATGACAGAGGTTACCAGACCGAAGAAGCAGGGAAGTTCGCAGGACTGCGCTACGACCAGTCCAATGAGGCAATTCTTGCCGATATGAAAGAAACCGGTGCGCTGTTTGCTTCTGCGCAGATCGAGCACGAGTATCCGCACTGCTGGAGATGTAAGAACCCAATCATCTTCCGCGCAACCCCCCAGTGGTTCTGCTCGGTAGATGCTTTCAAGGACGCGGCTGCTGAGGCTTGCGAAAAGGTGGAATGGCTCCCCGAGTGGGGCGGCGACCGCATCAAGCAGATGGTAAGAGAGAGAGCCGATTGGTGTATCTCCCGTCAACGTCATTGGGGCTTGCCCATTCCCGTATTCTACTGCGATTGCTGCAAAAAGCCTATCTGCAACGATGAGACCATCGCACGCGTGGCAGAGCTGTTCGGCGAGCACGGCTCCAACATCTGGTACGAAAAGCCTGCCGCAGAGCTGCTTCCCGAGGGCTTTGTTTGCCCCGAGTGCGGAGGAAAGACCTTTACCACCGAGACCGACACTCTGGACGGTTGGTTCGATTCCGGTTCCTCTCACTTTGCCGTAATGGAGAACAACCCCGAGCAACGTTGGCCTTCAGATATGTATCTTGAGGGCGCCGATCAGTACAGAGGCTGGTTCCAGTCCTCGCTTCTGACCGCCGTTGGCTCTACGGGCAACGCGCAGGCACCCTACAAGACCGTCCTCACCCACGGTTGGGTCGTTGACGGTGAGGGTAAGGCAATGCACAAGTCCTTGGGTAACGTCATCGTCCCCTCCGATATCGTAGCCAAGTACGGCTCCGACCTGGTTCGTTTGTGGGTCGCATCCTCCGATTACCGCGTGGACGTTCGCGTTTCCGACGTGATCTTCAAGCAGCTCTCCGATGCCTACCGCAAGATCCGTAACACCGTTCGTATCCTGATTGCGGATTTGAACGATTTCAATCCCGATACCGATGCGGTTGCATTCGATCGCCTGCCCGAGATCGACCGTTGGGTCATCTCCGCAATGAACGAGCTGACCAAGACCGTGAAGAATGCGTACGACACCTACGAGTTCCACGTGGCTTACCACGCAATCAACAATTTCTGCACCACCGAGCTTTCCAAGCTCTATATCGATATTACCAAGGATCGCGTTTACACCGGAAAGACCACCGGCGAGGCACGCAGAAGTGCACAGACCGCAATGTACTTTGTGCTCTCCGGTTTGGTACGCCTCCTGGCTCCCATCATTTCCTTTACCGCGGAGGAGATGTGGCAGGCAATTCCGCACAAGGCAAGCGACGTTCGTGAGAGCGTATTCCTCAACGATATGCCCGTATACGACGAAGCGCTGTGCTTCTGTGACGTGGCAGAAAAGTGGAACCGCCTGTTCGAGATGCGCGACGACGTGATGAAAGCGCTTGAAATCGCGCGCGCCGACAAGCTGGTTGGTAAGTCCCTGGAGGCAAAGATCACGGTCTACACCAAGGATGCCGATATGCGCGCTCTGCTTGACAGCTTTGGCAAGGAGCTGGTGACCGTATTCATCGTTTCGGGCGTTAAAGTAGAAGATACCGATGCACCCGAGGGCGCATACGTCAACGAAGAAAAGACCCTGGCAGTGCTGGTAGAGCCTGCCGACGGCTGCAAGTGCGACCGCTGCTGGAGCTTCTCCACCGAGGGAGAGGATGACGGCGAGGGCGGATTTATCTGCGCACGTTGCCGCGAAATTTTGAAATAATTCTGCAAGGGGCATACGCGAGAGGGAATCGGCATTCGGTTCTCCCTCGCGTCCTCTTCCGAGGCTGCCCGAACGTTGCAGATTGTCGAAAAGAGGATTTTGTATGATCATTTTGATCGCCATTATTTTGGGCATCATCGGGCTTGACCAATTGACCAAATGGCTGGCTGTCGTTTTTTTGCAGAGTGAGCCGTCCTTTCCGCTCTGGAAGGACGTCCTGCACTTTACCTACGTGGAAAACCCCGGCATGGCGTTTGGCATGATGCAAAACAACCGCTGGGTATTTATGGTGTTTTCCACCGTTGCCATTGTCGGCTTGGCTGTCTACCTTTTCCGCTTTCGTCCCGAAAGTCGCTGGATGCAGGTCTCCCTTGCCATGATCATCGGCGGCGGCATCGGTAACATGATCGACCGCGTGGTGCTTGGCTACGTCATTGACTTTATTGATTTCACACTCATCGATTTTGCCGTGTTCAACGTGGCGGATTCCTTTGTTTGCGTGGGTGCCGGTATGATGATCGTCTATCTGATCGCGGATATCGTCAAGGACTGCAAAAAAGGCAAGACGAAGGACTGCGAGAAAAATGATGCGGAGCAGAACAATGGAACAGACGTGGAATGAAGCGGAGGAGTCGATGCTTCTCCTGCACGTTGAGGATGGAGACGTTGGAAGCCGCATGGATCAGTTCGTATCCCTGCGCGCAGGCGTGACACGCTCGGCGGCGGCAAAGCTGATCGAGGAGGGCGCCGTTACCGTAAACGGGGGAACGGTTGCCAAAAATCGCAAGGTTTCAGCCAATGACGTTGTCGAATTACTCCTGCCCGAGGCAGAGCCGTGCGAAGCAGTACCGCAAAACATTCCATTGGATATCGTGTATGAGGACGGTGACGTTATCGTCGTCAATAAGCCCGTCGGTATGGTCGTGCACCCTGCCGCAGGCAATCCCGACGGAACGCTGGTCAACGCGTTGCTGTACCATTGCGGAGCTTCACTCTCCGGAATCGGCGGAGTGATCCGCCCCGGCATCGTGCATCGCATTGATAAAGATACAAGCGGACTTTTGGTGGTTGCAAAGAACGACGAGGCACACCTTGCGCTCTCTGCCGACCTGAAGGGACACCACGTCAACCGCATCTATACGGCAATCGCCGTAGGAAACTTCCGCGAGGAGAGCGGCACGGTGGATGCGCCCATTGGCAGACACCCCGTCGACCGCAAGAAGATGGCTGTTATTCGCGGTAAGGATCTGCGTGCCCGTGAGGCGGTAACGCATTGGTCGGTGCTTGCACGAGGCTCGTCGGATGGGAATTCCTTTACGCTTTTGCGCTGTGAGCTGGAAACGGGCAGAACCCACCAGATCCGCGTGCATATGTCCTCCATCGGTCATCCGCTTCTTGGAGATGCCGTTTACGGGGGAGGCAACACCCGATTTGAAGCGCACCACCGCGCACTGATCGAGGGGCAATGCCTGCATGCAGGGGAATTGCACTTCACACATCCGCGTACGGGAGAGCAGATGCATTTTTGCGCTCCCATGCCAAAGCCGATGCAGGAGTGCGTCAGAATTTTGTTTGAGAACTAAAACCAAAGGGGCTGATTCATTTAGCGCAGAACAAAAACACACAAGCAAAATAAGAGAAAAACGAACCGCTTTTTCTGTCGAGAAGATAGAGAAAGCGGTTTTTAAGGTAGAAATCCTTACGGATTTCAATATTTTATGTGTGTTT
>JAFTKJ010000001.1 GCA_017453305.1 Clostridia bacterium | reverse complement strand
TTTTGGGGCGTGAGGCGTACGAGGGTACGTCGAGCCCCAAAAGCGGCGATAGAAAAAGCCCGTAAATATTTGGAGAATTTCGAAGAAATTCAACCTTATCCTGTCTCATTTGTCGTTTTTGACGGCGAGCGGGACTTTTTTTCTTTACGCCACGGGCTTTTTCGGTCTCGTCAAATGTGACAGCCCCTTTCTGTTTTATCCCTTGGTGCTGATTGGATCCACCCCTTGTTGCGATGCAACGGCAGATGCTGCCGTTTGGGGTGACATCGCAACTGCTGCAGGCGGTTGTTGGGGAATTGCCTGTGGGGAAGGAGTGGGGGTGTGCGCGTCGTTGATCTGCTGCATCATGGCGCGCGCTGCCGAGTCCTCCTCGGCACTTCCAAGACCAAAGCTGATGGCAATGGCTGTGTTGACGTGATGCATGATCGCATCGTCCAGGTGCCCCATTTTCTCCTTTAGGCGCCGTTTGTCCAGGGTGCGGATCTGTTCCAGCAGAATGACCGAATCCTTGGACAGTCCCACCTCGTCGGCATAGATGTCGATGTGCGTGGGGAGCTTTGCTTTGCTCATGCGTGAAGTAATTGCCGCCGCGATCACGGTGGGGCTGTATTTGTTGCCGATGTCGTTTTGCACGATCAGAACAGGGCGCAAGCCGCCCTGCTCCGAGCCTACGACAGGGCTCAGGTCTGCATAATAAATATCTCCGCGTCTGACGCTCATGCTGTAATTTCCTTTCTTTTTTGCGCTATAGCTATTCTTTCCACCAAATGCAAACGCTTAAACGCATGACAGAAAGTTTTTTGAGTGGAATTTTTTCCCGCTATTGCGCTCTTGGTGTCAGTGTATGCGCGCACGTGGGAAAGCGTGTGTGTTTTTGTCGGAACGCGTCGGAGTGCAGCGAAGGGCTTGATTTGTTGAAAAAAACTTCACAAATCCTACATTTTTTTTACAAAAGGGGTTGCAAAGCCGCAAAAAATGTGGTATACTATCTATGGTAGAGTATAAGTTTAGGTGCGGAGTGGGTTTGTAAGGACCCGCTCTTAATTTTTGGATTTTTGAAAATGAGGGAAAAACAATGAAAAAGAACACCAAAGGCGTGGTTGGCGAGGTCCGCAAGGTCGCGGAGCCGCTTGCCGAAGAGCTTGGATATATTCTTTGGGACGTGGAATACGTTAAGGTGGGGGCAGATATGTACCTGCGCATCACCATTGATCACGAGGACGGCATTACCATTGACGATTGTGAAAAAATGCATCGCGCCATCGATCCTCTTTTGGACGAGGCAGATCCCATTGAAGAAGCGTACCATCTGGAGGTCTCTTCTCCCGGAATTGAGCGTGAGCTTAAGGAGGATTGGCAGATCGAGGCGTGCGAGGGCTGGGACGTTGAAGTTCGCCTTTACGCTCCCATTGATGGCGCCAAGAGCTACCTTGGCGAATTGGTGGGTCTTGACGCCGACGGAAACGTGTTGGTGACGTGCAAGGGCTCCGATGCTCCGCGTACGTTCTCCCGTGCGGCAATTGCGTCTTTGAAAACGCGATATGATTTTGATTCGGAAAATTGAAACGATTAACGGTATATAAGGATACAGAAAGGATTGCAGAGCAATGAATACTGAATTTTTTACGGCACTGGACCTGTTGGAGAAGGAAAGAGGAATTCCCGCCGCATACATGATGGAAAAAATCGAGGCAGCACTCGTTTCCGCATATAAAAAAGAATACGGCAATAATACCAACGTTCGCGTTTTGATCGATCCCAACAAAAAGGACGTCAGAGTATACCAACAGAAAGAGGTCGTTGAGGTGGTAGAGAACCCCGAAACGCAGATCTCTCTGGCGGATGCAAAGTGCATCGCAAAGAAGTACGTGCTGGGCTCGGTTGTAGAGACCGAGGTCAAGACCAAGAACTTCCGCCGCCTGAGCGCTGCTGCCGCAAAGTCTGTGATCATTCAGGGCATTCGCGAGGGCGAGCGTCTTGCTATGCAAGAGGCGTATGAGACTAAGCACGAGGAGATCATCACTGCAACGGTCAGCAAGGTCGACCACGAAACGGGCAACGTTCTTTTGGAAACCGAAACCAGCCGTGCCGTTCTGCTCCGCTCCGAGCAGATTCCGGGTGAGACCTTTATGGTAGGCGATAAGATCAAGGTGTTTGTCATGGAGGTCAACAAGGAGGCTCGCGGCCCCGTCGTTACGCTTTCCCGTGCACATGCAGGCTTGGTTCGCCGTTTGTTTGAGCTGGAGATCCCCGAAATTGCCGACGGTATCGTTATGGTCAAGGGGGTTGCCCGTGAGGCAGGCTCCCGTACAAAGATCTCGGTTTACTCCCGTGAGCCCGACGTTGAGCCGGTTGGCGCTTGCATCGGTAGCAAGGGCGTGCGTCTCAACGGCATCATTCGTGAGCTGTGCGGCGAGAAGATCGACATCGTTCATTACAACGAAAAAATCGAGGATTACGTTGCCGCCGCTCTGGCACCTGCAGAGGTTATTTCCGTCACCATGACGGGCGAAAGAGCATGCCGCGTACGCGTAGCTCCCGATCAGCTGTCCTTGGCAATCGGTAAAGAGGGACAGAACGCGCGACTTGCCGCACGTCTGACCGGCTGCAAGATCGATATCAAGGCGAACGATTTTGAAGATTGATCATGGAAAAAAAGGTAAAAAAGATCCCGATGCGCCGTTGCCTCGGCTGCAATGAGCACAAGCCAAAGGCAGAGCTGTTGCGCGTGGTACGGGACCCCGAGGGAGGCATTTCCCTGGATTTTAAGGGGAAGAAATCCGGCAGAGGCGCATATATCTGCCGTGACGTCAAGTGCCTGAAAAAGGCACGCAAGAGCCGTCGTATCGACAAGGATCTGGAGTGTCAGATCCCGGACGAGGTATACGACGCAATGGAAAAGGAATTGGAAGAAAATGAAGCGTGAGTCAGGCGAGCAAAGACAACTGCTCTTTGCGTTGGGACTGTGCGCGAGGGCGAGACGGTTGATTTTCGGCGTTCCGATGATCTGCGAAGCTCTGAAAAAGGGAAAGACCGATATTTTGGTGGTTGCGGCTTCGGACAATTCGGAAAACTCGGCAAAACGTCTGCGCGATCGGTGCGAATTTTACAATACGCGCTTATGTGTGACGGATGTTGACGGCGAGACGTTGGCTTCTGCCACGGGCAAAGGCGGCAGGATTGCCGCTGTGGCGGTGACCGATCCCAATATGATCCAACTGGTCCTTTCCAAGCTGAATACCACAAATTACAACGAAAACAGCGAATCTTAAATTCTGCGGATTTAAGATCGAAATATTTATGATTCCGCGCGGCTCTGCGGTCCGTACGGAAAAGCAGGAGGAAATATGGCTTCTACTATGAATCAACAATTTAAAATTACCAAGTTTGCAAAGGATTTGGGAATGAAGAGCAAGGATCTCGTTGAGCTTCTTGCACAAAACGGCATTGAGGCAAAGACCACCCAAAAGGCGCTTGAGCCCGTCGAATTTGATATTTTGTTTGAGTCCCTGACCCAGGCAAATCAGATCACGGATATCGGCAGCTATTTGGATGGTGTGACCTATATTCCCTCCAAGGTGAAAAAGGCGGCAGAGACACCCAAGGC
This sequence comes from Clostridia bacterium, assembly GCA_017453305.1. GTDB lineage: Bacteria > Bacillota > Clostridia > Oscillospirales > CAG-272 > UMGS1865. Next base: position 25,197 of record JAFTKJ010000001.1, on the reverse strand, counting down.
TGCACCTGAGACTCCCAAAAAGGCAGAAAAGCCTGTGGAAGAGCCTGCAAAGGTGGAACCGAAAAAGGAAGAACCTGTCGAAAAGGCTGTACCCACGCCCAAAAAGGCAGAGGAGAAGGCAGCCCCCGCAGCCCGTCCGCAGAACGGTCCTGTAGGAAAGGCAGAGGTCAAGCCCGAAGCAAAGCCCGAAGCAAAGCCCGAGGAAAAGGCAGTAGCTAAGGAAGAAAACAGAGAGGCAAAGGTGGAAAAGCAGCCGGCAGCTGCTCCTGCCGAAAAGGCGGCACCCGCACGTCCTGCGGCTCGTCAGCCCTATACGGGAAATCCATTCCGTCCGCAACAAAACGGACTTCCCAGCAATTTTGGAATGCAGCAGGGACCGGCACGTCCGCAGAACGGCACTCCCACACAGCGCACTCCCGGAGCGAACGCAGGCGCCCCCGCAAAACGTCAGGATGCATTTGCAGGTCGTCCCGCACCGAGCGCTCCCACGGGATTTGGCGCTCCCAAGAACGACCGCGGTGCAGGATTTGCACAGAGCAAGGATCGTCCGTCCTTTGGCGGCAAGCCCAACGGACGTGACAATAACCGCAACGATCGCGGCGGCAATCGCTTCGATCATGATAAGGGTGATTTCGTACAGAGCGCACCGAAGGATACCTTCAAGGCACAGCCCATTGTGCGCGGCGCTTCTACAAACGTTAACCCCGACGGAACAAGAAAGGGCCCCCGTGTCATCGACACGCACGCCTCCAACGTCGACCTCTCCAAATACGACGAGCGTTTGGATAATTTCGTATCCGATCGTGACAGCAACCTGCAGGGCGGCAACCAAAAGCTGAAAAAGCAGAACGCTGCCGCACAGCAAAATGCACAAAACAGCTTTGGCAACCGTCAAAACGGCAAGGGCAAGGGTAAGGACAAGGGACGCCGCGGTGCTCCCGTGGTGCAACAGCCCGTATCCTATAAGCCCACGTCTGTGGAGCTTCCCGAGGAGATCGTTGTAGGTCAGCTCGCATCTAAGCTGCACGTCACCGCAGGTGAGGTCGTTAAAAAGCTGATGCTGATGGGTATGATGGCAACCATCAACCAGGTCATCGACTACGATACCGCGGCGCTGGTTGCAGATGAATTTGGAATTGAAGCTACCCCCGAGGTAGTCGTAAGCATTGAGGAGCGCCTGTTTGACGACGCCGAGGATACCGAGGATCAGCTCTGTGAGCGCGCACCCGTCGTTTGCGTTATGGGTCACGTTGACCACGGTAAGACCTCTATTCTGGATGCTATTCGTAACTCCAACGTTACGGCAGGAGAGGCAGGCGGTATTACCCAGCACATCGGTGCGTATCGCGTCAAGATCAACGGACGCGACATCACCTTCCTGGATACCCCCGGCCACGCCGCATTTACCGCAATGCGTGCACGCGGCGCAATGGCAACTGATATTGCAATTCTGGTCGTAGCGGCTGACGACGGCGTTATGCCTCAAACGGTTGAGGCGATCAACCACGCCAAGGCGGCAGGCATCGACATTGTTGTAGCAATCAACAAGATGGATAAGCCCACGGCAAATCCCGATAACATCAAGCAGGAGCTGACCAAGTACGGTCTTGTTCCCGAGGAGTGGGGCGGCGACGCGATCTGTGTACCCGTATCCGCTTTGACGAGACAGGGGATTGACGATTTGTTGGAGAGCGTATTGCTCGTGGCAGACGTCAAGGAGCTCAAGGCAAATCCCAACCGCCGTGCAAAGGGTATCGTCATCGAAGCAAAGCTGGATCGCGGTCGCGGACCGGTTGCAACCGTATTGGTGCAAAACGGTACGCTGCACAACGGCGATATCATCATTGCGGGAACAGCGGTAGGACACGTTCGTTCCATGACCGACCACACCGGTAAGACCGTAAAGGTTGCAACTCCCTCTGTGCCCGTTGAGATCACGGGTCTTTCCGAGGTTCCCTCTGCAGGTGATGAATTCCAGGCGGTTGAGGATGAAAGAATGGCAAGAACCCTTGCCGATCAGCGCCGCGACAAGGCTAAGGAAGACGTCTTTAAGGCGAATGCAAGAGCAAACCTCAACGATCTGTTCGCACAGATCTCCGAGGGCGTCAAGGATCTGAACATCATCGTCAAGGCAGACGTGGACGGCTCGGTAGAGGCAGTCAAGGCATCCTTGCTGAAGCTTTCCAATGAAGAAGTCAAGGTCCGCGTCATTCACGCGGCGGCAGGCGGTATCACCGAGGGTGACGTTACCTTCGCGGCGGCATCCAATGCCATCATCGTCGGATTTAACGTACGTCCCGATAAGAGCGCGCTGGATTCGGCAGAAAGACAAAACGTCGACGTGCGCACTTACCGCGTCATTTACGAGTGTCTGGAGGAGATCGAGGCGGCTATGAAGGGCATGCTTGCTCCCAAGTTCCGCGAAAATCTGCTTGGTCATGCCGAGGTTCGCCAAACCATTCACGTGCCCAACGTGGGTACCATTGCAGGCTCCTATATTCAGGACGGTAAAATTACTCGCCAATCCCAGATCCGCGTATTGCGTGACGGCGTTGTCATCTTCGAGGATAAGATCTCCTCGCTCAAGAGATTCAAGGACGACGCACGCGAGGTTGCCGCAGGATACGAGTGCGGTGTTGGCTTGGAGAAGTTCAACGACATCAAGATCGGTGATATTCTCGAGGCATACGTTATGGAGCAGATCGAACAGTAATCAACGATTTTAAAAGGAACGGAGGGCATACCTCCGTTCCCGAAAACCAAAAGAAAGGATGGGATCAAAATGCTTCGTGAAAAATCTTGCGGTGCGCTGGTCGTGCGCCGTGACGAAGAGGATGGAAAGCAATATCTTTTAATGATCCGGCATAAAGCAGGCGGTCACCGTTCCTTTCCCAAAGGACATATGGAGGCGGGCGAGACCGAATATATGACGGCGGTGCGCGAGGTTTTTGAAGAGACCGCTGTGCAGATCCGCATTGACAGCAAGTTCCGCGAGACGGTGCATTACAGCCCGATGCCGGGAGTGACCAAGGAGGTCGTTTACTTCCTGACACACACCACCCAAAAGGATATCCGCCCGCGCGAGGGCGAGATCGCACAGGTGGAGTGGGTACCGTTGGAGCAGGTGGAAGCCTCGCTGACGCACGAAAATGACAAGCTCGTTTTTCGCTCCGCAATGAAAAAGCTGAATTTAGAGGAATCGGTCGCCGAAAAATAAAGCGTGGCGGCGTTTGTGCACATCAATCCGTTTGTACTGCATATACTTTAGTACCGATATGGTAAGAAAGGATATGAGACAATGAAGATGTTTGTGTGGCGCGCTCCTGCCTTTTTGGCTCCGATACTGCAGCGCATTTTTGGAAAAGAAAAAAAGAAACGAAAGGGCGGATAATTCCGTCTGATATAAAAATAAAGGAGGACTCAAATTATGAGATACCGTATCAGACTTGACACAATGGCAGATGTAAATCGCTTTGTAGGAATTGCTACAAAGGAAAAGGGAAAGATCGTTTTGACCGACGGTGATAACTACACCGTAAACGGAAAATCCCTCCTGGGTGCAATGTACACCTTTGAGTGGGATCAGATCTATTGCGAATCCGAAAGCGAACTTTATTTGAAGATCAAGGACTTTATCGTAGATGAGTCCGAAATCGCCGAGTGATCAAGCAGTTGGTTACATCGTAAAAAAGGGCGCAGGTGCCGTGGCACCTGCGCCTTTTTTGTGTAATTGTTTAGTCCTTATCGGGTACGTACTGCGGATTTTTGAACTTTTCCAAGGTCAGATTCATTTCTTCCTCGGCAATGTCCAGATTGTCGAGCTTGCTTTGGTACTGATTGGAGGTTGCGGTGTCGATGGAGTCAATCAGATTAAAGAAGCCGCCCCAGTTGTAAAGCAGTGCAATATCGTAAACCATGCTGGTTCTGATGGTGTCCATGCATTCACGAGATCCCTTGTCGGATGCAACCGTCATATACATGGTCTTTTGATAGTATGCATCCATGGTAGAGTCCTCCATGCCGGAATAGACTGCCATAACGTGGAAGAGGCGCGAAGCGTTCTCCTCGTTGTTGCACATCTGCGGCATAGCCCAAAGGTGCGCGGTTCCGCCGGAGGCAAAGTAAACGTTGCTGTAGTATCTGCCTTGACCTTCCTCGTACATCGGAGTGGGGAGAATGCCGTACTCATAGTATTCACCGGGGTAGTACTGCTTGCGGACGTCCCAAAGGATAAAGTCTACAAACAGAACCTTTCCGGTTTTGATGTAAGGCATACGGGTGCCACCGTATTGCGCGGGGAGCCAGGAGTTGAGTGTAGTGTTGAAGTTTTTGTAAAGGTAATCGTAAACCTCTTGCGCATACTCGTCGTCAATCGAAAATTCCGGGTATCCGTCTTCGTCGGTTTTTGTAATGCGTGCACCGGTGCTGTAGAAGTAGTAGGTAGGGGCATACATGTAGTGGTAGTAGCCAACCGTATCACCTACCGTGGGGTTGAGGGCACCGTCCGCCTTGTTGACGTCCACGTTTGCAAGCTCAGCAATGGTCAGCATGGTGTCCATGGTCCACAGCTTTTCGGTAACGATATCGTAAGGATTGCTGTAGATCTCGTCGCCAAAGGTTTCAACGATTTGCTCGGCGTAATCACGGTAAAGTCCAAGATTTACGATGGTGGATGCGGTGTTATCCATGGTGGAGATATTCATATCTCCGCTGAGGTAGTAGAGCTTACCGCCCATGGAAAGATCCTTGATGGAGTTTTGGTCGTAGGAATCGTGCGTTAGGTCAACGTAACTTAAGGAGTTGATATCCTTGAGCAGGTTGGAGGTTGCCGCAGTTGCCGCGTGATTGGCAAGGATGATGGCAAGGTCGTACTTTTGCGCGTTGCTGTAAAAATTCTTGAGCTCTGCATACATATCCGCATTCTCGGCATCGGTCTGTACGATACGGCAGTGGAAGTTTTCTTGAATCGTCTGGTTTCTGGAGTACACAGCGAAGGAGAGTGCGTCCTCGCTGGTTTCCGCTACCCAGAAATCCTCACAGTAGAAGGAGCCGTTGGGGACTGCCTTGGAGCGGACGTACGCGTTGTAAACGTAGTCGGTTCCGTCGGGATTGCGCATATCGACGGGTTCAATATAGTCGGGATCCTTGGGAGTGGTATCTTCGGGGGGAGTGCCATTTTGCAGGTTGTTGTCGGTAGTGGTATCCGTTCCGGTGGAATTGCCACATGCGGCAAGGCAGGGAACGAGCATCAGAATTGCCAACAACAGAACTGCAATCTTGGTGATGGTTTTCATCGTGTTGTTTCCTTTCTTTCGTTTTTTGTTTTATTTCCAATTCTTGATGCTGTTCCAATTGATCCCTCCAAAAATGGGCTCTAATTCGTTGGCATCAGGAGAATTGACGTTGAGGAATACGGGGATCTGTGCGAGATTTGCTTGTACAGTCACGGTTTTGCCACCCTCCAGGAGTTCGTCGGTCAAAAGGTTTTTCCAAAGTCCTTGGGGGAGGTAGACCTCTCTTTGCTTGGTCGCTTCGGACAAGATCGGTGCTACCAGCAATGCGTCACCCAGCATAAATACGTCGTTCAGGTCATAGACGTTGACGTCGTCCACGTATTGAAGGACGGGGTGGCGAACGGGTGGAATTGCCGTTTTGCAAGCAATACGGGAGAGCTTTTGCATGTAGGGGATCAGCTCGGCGTGCAGGCGCGTGTAAATGCGGTAGATGCGTTTTGCCTCCTCGCTCATCTCATACACGTGGCGCACGTCGCCGTGAGACTGCATATTGGTGGTAAATGCGGTAAACTCGATGCCGCGTGTGAAGATTTCGGACTCGGTATCTACTCCGATGTTATGGTAATTGACACCTCTCGAATACGCATAGCCGCCCATATCGTAGGACATAAAGGGAATGCCCGAAAGACCGCTGTTGACCACCGCCATCAGCTGATCGTCCAGCTTTTCAAAGCTTCTGCATTGGTCGCCTGCCCACATATAGGGGCTGCGCTGAGAGCCAATGCCGCCGCCTCGGGAAAAGACCATAAAGCCGTCCCTTTGTCCCTTTTGTGCCTTCAATTCGATCATGCGCTTGTAGAACGCGGAGATGAAGTAGGTGGGGTAGGCATGGTGCTCGGTGGCGTGCATGAATTTTTCGGGGTTCTTCCAATGAAATTTGGTAGTGACGTTTCCGTACTGTACGCCATGATCGGGAAGCATTTCGCAAAAGTCGATCTTTACGCCGTCAATGCCAATGTCGATCATTTCACCCCAAATTTGATTGAAGTACCAATCCACCGCCTCATCGTTGGTGATGTCGAGATAGATCAGTGTATTCATTGATCCGTCAGGATTGCGCAAAACGTCGGGATTTTCGCTTCTTCCAAGCACCCACGGAATGCGAGACGTATTTTGAATTTCGGTGGTTGTACCGTCGGCGTTGGCTATTGTAACGTCGGCGTGCACCAGATATTCGTCCTTGAATCCAATGCTTTTTGAAACTACGTAGCCGGTCATGATATAGACCATTGCGCGCAAGCCGTGCTCATGCAACCAATTGACACTGCGGATCAAGTCTGCCTTGTTTTTGCGGCCTTCGTCGCTGTCAACAAAGCAAAGCTCCCAGCCGCGGGGCTCCATGCTGGCGGCATCGGGCTTCATATCGTTTTGAATAAAGTGCTCCATCAAAGTCTTTACGCTTTGACCAAGGGGATTGCAATGGTTGCCTGCCAAGCAGTACTTTCCCTCATCGTTCAGCACGTAGCGCCATTGATATTTTACACCGTCCTTTACGGTGTAGCGCCTCACGGCGTTCGGATCTTGGACGTAGAACAGCGTTTGCTTGGCTTTTTGTTCTTCCGTCAAATCGTGATAGGGTACAAAGTCGTTTTCTATTTTGACGTACAGCTGAAGATACTCGGGCGTATCCTCTAAGCGGTTGTAAATGCTGTCGGCATCAAAAACGGTCATATCCGGCCATTGACGGCAAATTTGCACACCCTGCATCCAAGGAGCGGGCATATCGGCATATCCCGAAAGATTGGAGTAGCCGAGGATCGCGTCCGTACAGACGCCCGTGGCGTAAAAATAGGCATCCAGGATATCGGAGCGGACGTCGTATTTCCACTCGTTTACGGATTGCTTGCCGAAATCGATCGTTGCAAACTCGTAACGGTTGAAAAACATACCGCCGCCGCGCGTGGTGATAAACAGAGGAATGACAGTGTAGCTGGTGTCGGAGCGGTTCCAACCATCGCAGGTGTAAAGATCCATCTGTGTACCGCGCTTGTTGACTGTGTCCAAACGCTCACCGCCGCCGTACACGGCTTCGATCTCTTCAAGACGTCCGTGCAAACAGAGTTCTTGGTCGGAGGGGAAGAGTGCGGTCAGTGCAAGTGTGCATTTGCCCGTCGGAGTGAAAAACTCCAAACGGAAGTCGCCTGCAAGGGAGAGATGCGCCTGCTCGCCGTTTTGCGCGGTGAGGATGAGCTTTTCCGCATTTGCTTGTATGATGAGCGGTTCGGAGAGATCCTTGACCTCCTCGTTCAAATAGACCGAAAGAGATTGCGCCGCACCGATGACGTCAAAGGCATCGTAGCCCTTTTGATTTGCCTGCAGACGCCAGCCGTTCACTCCCTCGTAGGAGAGGCGTACGAACAGCCCTTCATTGGTGGTAAAGTAGAGCGCACGCTCCAATTGGAGCAGATCTTTTACGGATGCGGTATCGACAATGGCTGTTGCCGTGCGGAGGTCTTCTTGAAATTTGATTTGTTTCATGGTTGCGGGAGTCCTTTCCGGAGATCAGAATGCCATTTTTCCCCAGCCGGTACGGGAGGAGTCAAGTGTGGGAAGCCCTAAAATCTCGCGTGCGGTTTGCACGTAGTAGCGGTAATTTTCCAAAGGAGTTCCGTTGGGGATGAGGTGATCCAATCCGAATACCATACCGCCCTGTTGCATCAGGGGCTGGAGCTTATATTCCAGCTCGCGCAGAATGTCCAATTTGGACTTGCGCAATACGTGCTTATCAATGCCGCCCTTGAACGCGAGCTTGTTGCCATACTTTTGACGGAGCTTGACCACGTCCATACCTGCCGCAGGCTCGCAGGGGTAGGTGATGTTGATGCCGCACTCCATAAATACGTCCAGAACAGCCTCCACGTTGCCGTCGCTATCCTGGCTGAAAAGCTTGGTGCCCTTGGAGGAGAGCATATCCCAAACCTTGCGGTAATAGGGCATGATGAATTCGCGCACTAGATTGGGACCGATCAGAGGACCGGATTTTCCCGCAAGATCCTCATGCACGAACAAGTCGTCGATCTGCACGTGGTCACTGATGCGGTCGTACATACGCACTGCCGTATCGGTGACGGTTGCAAGAATGTCCTCCATCAATTCGGGTTGCTCATAGTAGGCAAGGCAAGCTACCTCCTCGCCCATCAATTCACGGGGAATGTCAAAGCCGCCCTGCATATACGCCAAAATCAGCGTACCGTTCTTTTGTGCCTCCTTAGCCGCCTCGACCTGCTTCCAGTCAATGCGCGCCTCGTCAAAGGTGAACATGTGCTTGATCTTCAGCCAATCGTCCATGTTTTTGACGGGGAAATCCAAGGGGAGGGGAATGGTGGCAAAGCCCTTTGCCAACTTGACGGTTCTGCCGAACTTGTCAATGGAGATGGTGTACTCGGGCGTATCCTCGATGACCTTTTTTTCAAAGCCGCCCCAAACGCCGGATTCTCCGCCGCAGAACTGGATCGGCACGTAGTCAAAATCAAATGCCGTCATGCCAAGCTCGCCGTCGGCGGCACCCTGCGCCTGCCATTCATCCTTCAAGCCTACCAAAGGGCCAAACAGCTCTACAAACATCTGACGCTTGACGTCGCCAAATGTCATCAGCTCAATGTATTCTTCGCGTGTCCATTTCATAATAGTTGCCTCGCGTTATCTGTTTTGATAAAATTCGTTTGCCGCAGAGAAGAATGCGTCAATGTTTTCCCATGCGCTGGCAGGGGGAATGTCGCAACCCGAGGAGATAACAAAATTGGCGTGGTCACAGCATTCGCCCATAATGCGCAACGTCTCGGCTCTTACCGACTCGGGCGTGCCGCCTTTGATCTGCCCTGCGGGGTCTACGTTACCCATGACAACGGTGTCGGTGGGGATCTTTTGCAGCATCTCCTTCATAGAAATGGCGTTGCCGAAGTGGTATGCCGCCGCTCCCGTAGAAAGGATGGAGTCGGTCATCAAAAGCGTGTTGTCGCCGCAGTTGTGGTAGATGACGATAAAGTCGTCGGTTTGTACCGATTCTACGATCTTACGAACGTAATCTGCAGAGAACTCGCCCGCAAGTCCGGGGGAGAGCATGCCTGCCAAGGGCTCTGCCATTACAACACCGTCAGCGCCTGCCGTCTTGTAGGCATTGATATAGGTGATCAGGAACTGCGTGACCTTATCCAGCGTGATATGCACCATGTCGGGCTCGGTATAGCAGTTGATCATCGCCTCGCTGACGTCCATCAAGCGTCCTGCAAGTGAGAAAGGACCGATGACGCCTGCAAAAACGGGGCGGTCGGTGATTTGTTCCTTCGCCATGCGGATCGCCTCAACGTATTGCATGCATCTGCCTGCCTCAAGCGAGGGGATCTGCAATGCCTTTGCCTCCTCTTCGGAGGTGACAATGGCGCCGAGTACGGTAGGAACCTCATGCTCGGTGATGAGAATTTCAGAGCCGAAAGCCTCTGCCTCTACCGAAAGGTCCATCATGCTGACCGAAGCCAGGGAGGGGTGACGGTCGGCAATCAGCTTCATACCTGCCGCCTGCAGATTGCAATCGGACGTCAGCTCTTTGACGTTGACGTTCATCAAGGAGGTGCAGGGGAAGGAAAGAATGGGCATAGGGAGTTTTTTTGGAGCTCCCTTTACCTCTTCCAACCACTGCTTCATGTTTTGTTTGCTCATATCAAACCTCAATATATCAGTAAAAATGTGGGTTGAATTGCTTGTATCAGTATTTTCCAAGCTTGTGTGCAAGCTCGGAGATGGCTTTCATATTTTCAAAAGAGACGGAATTGGGAATCGAGTGGTCGGAGGCGAATACGTAGCCGCCGCCCTCCTTCATAGCGGGAATGATGCGCTCCATTTCGGAAAGCACCAGATCGAGGTTATCCCAAAGCTGTGCGTTGATGCCGCCGTGGAAGGCGAGCTTATCGCCGTAGAGGGCTTTGAGGCGGAAGGGATCCATGCCGGCCTTGATCTCCAGCGGATTGAGCATTTCCAATCCGATATCCACAAGATCGGGGACGAGTGCGTCAATGTATCCGCAGGAGTGTAATTCGGTGACCATGCCGCGCTCATGTGCCCAATCGATTGCCTTTTTGTGGAAGGGCTTGAGCAGCTCGCGATACATTTGAGGGGAGAAGAAGGATGTGTTTTTGTAGCCCATGTCATCATACCAGAAAATGCCGTCAAACTCGTAGCCCGCATCAAGAACGCGTTGGCAAAGCTCCAGCGAGGTATTCAGATAGGTGTCGAACATGTCGGTGATCCATTCGGGATCCTCATACATGCCGATGAGCACGTTTTCGGTTCCCACCATGTGTGAGTGTGTCACGTCAAAGCCAAACCACAGTACAAGCTGTAAAAATCTGCCTTCTGCGCGCCATTTCGGATAATTCTCCTTCAAATAGTCCCACGGGATACGGTCGTCCAAATCCAGCATTTTTGCCTTTGCCTCGGGCCATTTTTCGGCACTGTCGTAGTAACTGCTCAAGGTTTCGGGGGTGGAGTCCTGCGCCTTAAAAACGCGACGGGTCTGTCCCCAGGAGGTGGTGATGATCTTGCTTGTCTCGTTCTCTTCCAAAACCTTTTGTTCAAAGCGAGGAGAATTATCGGGCTTAAAGCGTACGATTTTGTCAAAGCCGAAGTAGTCCTCCCACCCTACGTTTTGCGGCATGCCCTCGTTGTACCAGCGGCGTACGGTGCCTGCCCAAGCAGAGTCCACCATCAGCATGCGGTCAATTTCCTGACGCCGATAAGTGCGGAGCATGCGTTCTCTTGTCGTCATCATACCGTATCTCTCCTTTCAAAGAGAAAGTGAAAGGGGAATTAAGCCTTGCAAAAGGCGTAAGCGGCATCGGATGCGCTTGCGGCGTCGCTGGTGTAGCAATCCGCACCAATGCTGTCGCAGAATTCCTGGGTTACGGGAGCGCCGCCGACCATGATCTTGACCTGATCGCGAATGCCTGCGGCAACCGCCTTTTCGACCACTGCCTTCATTTCATTCATGGTGGTGGTCAGCAGAGCGGAGCAGCAGATGATGTTCGCCTTGTGCTCGATTGCCTTTTCTACAAAGGTATCGGCAGAAACGTCTACGCCAAGGTCAACAACGTCAAAGCCCTTTGCTTCCAGCATCATCTTAACAATGTTCTTACCAATGTCGTGCAGGTCGCCCTTTACGGTGCCGATCACGGCAACGCCGGTTGCCTGTACGCCGGTAGCGGTGAGGTGGGGGCGAAGGATTTCAACGCCTGCGTTCATTGCGCGAGCGGCGATGAGAACCTCGGGAACGAATACTTCGTTCTTCTTGAACTTTTCACCGATGACTGCCATGCCTGCCAAAAGACCGTCCTCCAGAATGCTCTGGGGTGCCAAGCCGTCGGCGAGTGCCTGATTTACGAGCTCCTTTACCTTGGGGGCTCTGCCTTGTTGCAACAGGGTGCTGATTTCAACTAAAATACTCATGATCAATTCTCCTTTAAATGTGTTTTTATATTATAATTTTTTGGTTTTCAGGAATGAAGATTGTGATGGAAGCCGCCTGCGCGCACCAGATCCTTTTGGGCGTAATCGCGGTTGAACGCGAGGATCTTGATGCCCTTGTCTACCGTGTTGCGGTAGATCTTTTCCATGTCGTTGTATTGCGGCTGGGAAAGGTTGACACCGTACAGTCCGGGAATGTTACAGAGCTGCTCGATGTAGTGGTCTCCCTTTCCGCAGTAGTGCATAGCACCGCCGCCGAAGTGGGAGAGGAGTGCGCCGTCGTAGGGAACGGAAAACTCCTCATACAGCGAGGGCGAGAGGTTCATGGCACTGTCGTTGCGCAGCAGAATATTGCCGCGGTGCCAAATTCCCCAATGGGGGTTCATATCCTCGCGTGCGGGGAAGAGCTTGTGCCAACGCTCCATAAATGCCGTATAGGTATCGGTGATGAGTTGGAGTGCGGCGTGTACCAGCTCGGGCTCGTCGTACATGGCGTAAAACATTTCACCGCCCCAAAGCAGCTCGCAAATGTCAAGAGGCCCTTGCAGGTCGGGGTGGTAAACGTCTACGTATTTTGCAATCTTGGGATATTTTTGCAAAATCTCGGCATACACCTCACCGCATTCAAATACGCGCTTTCCAAAGCCCGTTTCAAGGTCGGGCATTCCTTTTTCCACAATGGCACGGATCTTTTCGGTGTCATTGAGGGAGCGCGTGGTGGGCAGGGTGTTCATTTCATAGGGCATGACGAAGATTTCTGCTCCGAAGAGTGAGGAGAGAATACCCGTGCCATAGTTGGTGCGAATGCAGAGATTGCCCGATTTTGTCAAGGCGTTGGAGGTGCCGCAAAGCTGAGACTGCAGCATCAGGTCGTAGTCGGCAATTGCATCGTTGATGTTGATCTTTGGATAAGTGAATGAAGGCTCGGCGTGCTGTTTGCGCACCGGGATGAAGATCTCACCCTCAAATCGGTCGTATAAAAAGTCGCGCCATTGCTGTTGATAATCCTCCTCGACGTCGGGATCGATCCGACGCTCGATATCCTCAAGCATGGCAATTGTTTGTTTACTTGGTTGAAACATGTAGTTCCTCCTTGTTTTTGTATGGTGTGCATATTGGTACCTGTCGGAGCATTAGCTGAGAAAACTGCTGACGTTGTGGCAAAGACCTTTCTCGCGTGTTTCCAAAGCGCGGAGAGCTTCGGCTCTGCCAAGCCCCAAAATTTTGATGCCTTTATCCACCGTGTTGCGATAGATGACCTCCATATCGTTCATATCGGGCTGTGACATGTTGATGGCGTAAAGCCCGGGCGTTTCGGAAAGAGCCTCGATGTAGTGGTCTCCCTTGCCGCAAAAATGCATGGCACCGCCGCCAAAACGCTTGTAAAGCAGGGCATCATAGGGCATGGCAAACTCGCGGTAGAGAGTGGGGGAAAGATTGGTTGCACTGTCACAGCGCAACGTGACACCGCCTCTGTGATGGTAGAATTTATAGGTGCTCATTTCTTCCGTGGAGGGGAAGATCTTGCGCCAACGGCGCAGCATGGCGGTAAAGGTCTCGGTAATCAGTGAGAGCGCTGCATGAACGAGCTCGGGCTCGTCGTACATGGCGTAAAACATATCGCCACCCCAAAGGAGCTCACAAATATCAAGAGGACCCTGCAGGTCGGGGTGATAGACCGATACGTATTTGGAGATCTTGGGGTATTTGGAGAATACCTCCGCAAAAATTTCTCCGCACTCAAACAGGCGTTTTCCAAAGCCTGTGTCAAGATCGGGGAGTCCGCGCTCGACCATTTCGCGGATGGCGTCGGTGCTTCCCAGCGAACGAGTGATAGGATCTGTATTCAGTTCGCGCGGAGCTGTAAAGATCTCGGCACCCAGCACCGAGGAGAGGAGTCCTGTTCCATAATACGTCCACAAGCCGAGCGTGAGGTGATGCGTGCTCAGCGCGTTTGAAGCGGCGCAAAGCTGAGATTGCAACAATAGATCATAATCGGTAAGCGTATCGTTGATATTGATGCGCGGCATTTCGATGGAGGGGGTAGAGAGCTTTTTACGGCAGGGACAAAAGAGTTCTCCGTCAAATTGGTCGTAGCTGAACGCATGCCATGCTTGGGCAAATTGTTCTTCGGTTTCGGGATCGATGCGTTGTTCGATATCCTCCAGCATTTCAATCGTTTTTTTGCTTGGTTGAAACATGTTGTCTCCTTTCTGATTGCTGCAATCAGCGCTCTTGAGAAAAGGCAATCTTATCGCGGAACTCCTTGGGAGAAGCTCCTGTTTCTGCCTTGAATTGCTTTGCAAAGTAGCTCTGGTCGCCAAAGCCCGTCATGTGGGCAACGTCGGCAACCGAAAGCGTGGCGTCCAGGAGGAGCTGTTTGCTTTTTTCAATGCGGATTTTATTGATAAATGCGGAAATGCTGATGTTCATTTCCTCGTTAAAGATCTTGCTGACGTGAGATTTGCTCATATAGACCTGGTTGGCAATTTCGTCCAGGGTGAGCTTTTTCATATAATTCGTGCGAATGTAGCCAATGACCTTATGGAGCGTAACCGAGTGACGGATGTCGCCAAAGACGAACATATAGCTGATAAAGCGGTTGATGATGTTGGTCAGCCAAATGCCGAGCTTTTCGGTGGAGTCGAATTGATCGATCTCCTGAATGTAGTTGTTGTTGAGTGCAAAGATCTGCGCGACGTCGGCACCGCCCTCGATTGCCGAGCGGGAAAGCAGGACCAACAGCTCCAGAGCACGTGCCTTGATGACCTTGGGATTGGCATTGGAGCGGAAGAAGGTCTCGCCCAAAAGGCGGTTCAGATATTCGCGCGCCATGGCTTCGTCACCTGCCACGATTGCCGATTGCAGCTCCTTTTCCAGCTCGATGGGGTAGCCGTTGGATTTTGGCAAGAGCTCAAGCTCACGGTAGATCCCGTTCAAAAACTCCGTGGTGTCGGTCACGGTTTCGCGACGGCGACGGTTGGAGAACACGGCAGAGGCGATCTCGGCGAGATGATTGACGCGCGAGGTGCTCATTTGCGTCACTCCAAAGGTCTGCTCAAAGTCGGAGGGGTCTCCCATCAGGATCGGGCCCAGTATCACGCCGCTTTCCAAGGTGTCGTAGTCCCCCACAATGGGAACGGCGATGAAGATGAAATCCATGGGGCAGTAGTATATATATTTGTTGTCCCAGCGTACCGATTCACAGCACCCGTAAAAGTGCATGTTTTTGTAGTCGCAATGCTTGGGGCAACGACTGCAAAAGGTGGTGTCGGCAGGGATAAAGCTTTTTTCCCTGATATCAAGGGTGTGGATATCAATTTCGACCAGGGCTGAAAAATGCTTGATGAGTTTGTTTTGCATACGGCTTCTGCTCCTTATCTACCTATGATAACATTATACCATTTTTTGGGATTGAAAGATAGAAACTTGTTTGGTTTTTTGGTAAAAAAATCTCCGATTTAGCGTAGCAGAAGCATAGAAAAGTAAGTGACGGTGTTGGCTCCGTTGTGATAGTTGATGTTGCACATTTGTGCAAGCCCCACCACGTAAATGCCGTTTGCCTCAACCGAAACGCGTGCGCGGTCGGGGAAGCGGCAGGGGGCGTCGGGGTAGGTGCATTTTTCGCAGATGTGACAGCCGTGCGCCGAGAAGGCAAGGTAGTTTCCCTTTGCCGCTTCGGGCAGGGAGGCGATGACGCGGTCGGTCACCTGTTCGTGAAGCTCGTTTGCGCGGTGCATCCCCTCAATATCAAAGGAATCCTCCAAGGGATAGGTGGTGGTAAAGACCACCGCCTGCTTGTAGGAGAGGCAAAGCGCGCGGCGTTCCTCGTAGTGACCAACGCCGGGGGGGCAGGTCCAGGTCTTTCCGTAGCGACCGCAGTAGTTTTTTTCACAAGCATCGACCACTTCTTGCGAAAAGGGGATCTGTGCAGGATCAATGCATGCGATTTGATGTACGGTCGGAGTGATTTCGTCAATCCATTTTGAAAGCCATTCCATTTTTTATACCTCATTTTCCAAAAACATCATATTTTCCACGTAAGCATCCTGAAAGGTTGCGGAGAAGGAGAGCTCCACGATCTCGGTCTCCTCAGCAATTTCCAAAAGGTGTGCATGCGCCTGCTCGGAGAGGAGCGCAAGCCGTGCCCCTGCCAGCGCCGTGTTGCCTACGGGCTGCGCTTTTTTGACCAAGGCGTGGGGGAGCAAGCCGGTTTTCGCCGCGTTTTCAATATTCATGTAGTAGCCGAGTCCGCCTGCAAGGTAGAGCGCGTCAAGTGCGTCGGGCGTAACCTCGCAATGCGAAAGCAAGGTGACGATGCCTGCCGCAATGGCGGATTTGGCAAGCTGAAATTGGCGAATGTCCTGCTGTGAAAGGTAGATCTCCTCGGTCAGGTAGAAGCGATCTTCTTTCCAATAGCGCAACAGAGGGGAGGAGCAGTCGGGATCCCACGCACCCGTTTCGTCAATCAGTTTGTGGCGGAGCAAGAGGGCAAACAGATCGATGTAGCCACTGCCGCAAATTCCGCGCGCTTCCATTTTGTCGATGGTGGTAAATTGCAACGTGCCGTCCTTTTCGAATACGCGATCGATCGCGCCCGAAACGCCGCCCATGCCGCATTCCATGCAAGCCCCCTCCAAAGCGGGGCCTGCCGCGGTGGAGGCACCGTAACGCTTGCCCTTGTGGGAGAGGACGATCTCACCGTTGGTGCCAACGTCCACAAATAAAAGACTTTTTTGCGTGTTATACATGTCGCATGCCAGCACGCCTGCGGTAATATCACTTCCTACGTATGCACTGACGGAGGGGAGCAGACGCACGGTCTTGACGGGGAGCCCAAGTGCTTCACCGTCCACCACCTGCTCCGCGGTAAACACGGGGGTAAATGGGTAGACGCCGATGGTGGCAGGATCGGTTCCAAGAAACAGATGCAGCATGGTCGTGTTTGCGGCAACGACCAACTCCTCCACGGCGTCGTATTGGTTTTGACACAGTTCTGTAAGCATGTCGCGCGTTTTATCAAGGATCAAGCTCTGCAAATGCGCGCCGTTGCCCTCGGCATAGGCGTTGATACGGCTGAGCACGTCCGCACCGTATACGCCCTGCGGATTGAGCGCCGAGGCCTTTGCAAGAATTTCACCGCTTTGCAGATCAATAAGGCACGCGGCAAGCGTAGTGGTTCCAACGTCCAGAACCGCGCCAAGACCGATGCGCTCTCCGCCTACGGAAACCGCCGAAAAGAGGGAAAGTCCGTCTCCCTCCGCTTCCTTCAGTGCAAGAGTCAAAGGTCCGCACACGCGCGCGTGGCAGGAAAGGATCATGCCGTCGGCATCGGGCTCCGTTCCATCCACCGTTCCCGATATCAGGCGTACCTTGCATTTGCCGCAGGTGCCCTTGCCGCCGCACGCGGCGGGGAGGTAAAAGCCGTTTTGGCGCAGCACGTCCAACAGCAGGGCTCCTTCGTCGGCAAAAATGATTTTATTTTTTGGAAGTACGGTAATTTGATGCTTCATAGCGCCCTCCGCGATCAATTCTATCTATTTTTGATTATAACATAAATATCCGCCTTTTGCAAGAACAAAAATAGGAAAGCGCTGTTTTGTCATATTTTTCAAAATATTTTTTCTAATTTCTTCGAATTAACATTTCGTAAACAAAACAAAAGCAACTTTCCAACATCAAAACGGTACAATATGGGCGTAAAGAACAAAACAGACGAAAAGTGAGGTACAAAAACATGAACAGAACCGATTGCGCATCCGTCGCGGAAAAAATCCGCATGCAGTACACGAAAGCCGAGAAAACCGAACTTGACACCCTGCGTGAGCTGGATGCACGTGTCAAGCGCCCCGCAAACGTTTTTGCATACGTGTTTGGCAGCATTGCAGCCATTGTGATGGGGAGCGGAATGAGCCTTGTGATGACCGATATCGGTACCACGATTGGACTGCAGAGTGCAATGCTCCCCGGGGTGATCGTTGGATTGGTGGGGATGACGTTGGCGTTGCTCAATTATCCAATCTATTGCGGCATTTTGAAGGGACGTAAGAAGAAATACGGCGAAAAGATCCTTGCCTTGAGCGAGCGGATCTTGAACAAATAATCAAGCATCTGCAAAAGGAGAAAAATCATGGGGATCCAAGCATTTTTTAAGAAGGCATTTTCTGACATGAAGGAAAGCGCCAAGGCACAGCACGAGGTTGACAAGGCAAATATGGCCGCTGTCAAAGCAGAGTCCAAAGCACAGTGGGAGGAAGCAAAGATGTCGCCCTCTCAAAGACAGGCAAAAATGCAGGAAGAGCGTGATGCTCAGATTGCGGCGGCGAACGAGCGCAAAGCGGCTGCTGATGCTCGCATTGATGCGGCAAAGAAGAAATCGTAAAATAAGCAGCGCAAGCGAGGCGCCAATGGGCGGCTCGCTCGTGTTGCGTTTACATATAAAGCAAAGGAGTAGAAAATGAACGCTATTGAAATCAGAAATCTTTCAAAAAGTTTTCGCGGCATGTGTGCGGTCGATCATTTGAATATGACCGTGCCGCAAGGCGCGATCTACGGCTTTATCGGTGAGAACGGCTCGGGTAAATCCACCACCGAAAAGCTGATTTGCGGTCACCTTGTTCCAAGCGGCGGCGAGATCAAGCTGTTTGGGAAGGACTACACCGATCCCGGTGTGCGTGTAAGAGTGGGGGCATTGATTGAGAATGCAGGCTGTTTTCCCGGTTCGTCCGTGTATCAGAACCTGATGATGCAGTGTATCAATCTCGGTATCGAAAACCCCGACGAAGAGATCCACCGCGTGCTTGAGATCGTACGCATGGAGGACAACGCAAATCTTAAATTCAAGAGCTGCTCGCTCGGTATGAAGCAACGTATCGGTATTGCCATGGCACTTTTGGGAGACCCCGCGCTTCTCATTCTCGACGAGCCCATCAACGGTCTTGATACCGACGGTATGCGAATTATGAGAGAAATACTTGTGGATATCACAAAGAAATACGGTTGTACCGTTCTTATCTCCTCTCACATTCTCGGTGAGCTTGAAAAAATCGCAACCCATTACGGAATTATCCGCCAAGGCAAGATGGTTATGGAGCTAACCGCTGAGGAGATGGATTCGAGAGCGCAGGTGTTTACCTCATTGAAATGCGCGGATATGAAGGGCGCAAAAGCGGCTCTTTGTAAGCAGTACGCTGACGTGCGCGAGGAAGAAGGATATATCCGCATTTATGACGTGGACGATACCGCTTCTATCGTTGACTTCTTGATGAAAAACGGTCATGTTGTCAGCGAAATTTCAAGAAACAAGATCGGTCTTGAGGAATATTACGTTGAACTGATGTCGAAAAAGGAGGCAGAGTAATGAATACAACACGGCAGATCAAATTTGAATCGCCTACCTTCGCAAGACGAATTAAGGGTATGCTCGGCGTGGATTTTTACAGACTTTTCCACACGCCGCTGTTTTACATTTTTCTTGCCATTGCTGCGATCATTCCCGCAATGGTATCGGCTATGACCATGATGCCCGACCGGAACGGCAACACCATGGAGCCGCTTTATTCCAACGTGTGGCAGATCATTGCCGCCACAAAATCCCTTTACGTGATCGAAACCATTGCCGACTATGCAAACATGAATATGGTGTTTATTTTTGGCGGCATTATGGTATCTGTCTTTATTGGTAACGATTACAGATCGGGATATGTCAAGCAGCTTTTTACCACGCATGCCAAAAAACAGGATTATATGATCTCCAAGAGCCTTGCTTGTGCCTTTGCCATGGCGTGCATGTGTGTGGCGTATTTTATTGGAGGAACGGTTGCCGGTTTACTTGTCGGATATGAAACCGACGTGAACGTCGGCTCACTCATCGTCGCGATCCTTGGCAAAGTGATTATGTCGCTCGGTTGGGCAAGCCTTTACACCTTCCTTAACGTGATTTTCAGAAGATATTTCGGTATTTCCGTGGCATCGTCATTCTTTTTCGGAACAGGTATCCTTATCATTGGTGCGGCGGCAATCGTTGAAAGCCTGACACTTCCCACGGGTTTTCTCAACGTTTTTCTTTACGGCGCATCGGTAAACGCCAATTTGTCGAGCGGAATCGGCTCATTGTTGATCTGCATCGTCGTATCGGTTGCCTGGGCAGTGATCTATAACGTGGCAGGCACAAAACTGCTTAACAAGTGCGACGTATATTGATTTGGAGGCAAAAAAATGAATGCAGTTGAAATAAAAAACTTATCTAAAAACTTCGGTCCCAAGCAGGCTGTGTGCGGTCTTGATATGACCGTCCCTATGGGCGCGATCTATGGCTTTATCGGGGAGAACGGCTCTGGAAAATCGACGACAGAAAAGATGATCTGCGGCCTCATTCCCACAAACGGTGGCTCAATTAAGCTGTACGGCAAGGATCACACGGACATTGACGTGCGTGCAAAGCTGGGCGTTTTGATCGAAGCTCCCGGATGCTTCCCGGGACTGACCGTGTTTGACAACATGATGCTTCAGGCGTCTAATCTCAGTATTCCGAATGCAGAGGGGGAGGTCATCAAGGTTCTCAAAATGGTAAGAATGGAGGGCGCGGCAGGCAACAAATACAAGAATTGCTCCCTGGGTATGAAGCAGAGGGTCGGTATTGCAATGGCGCTTCTTGGCAACCCCACGCTCCTCGTTCTCGATGAACCTCTCAACGGTTTGGATGCCGACGGTATGCGCATCATGCGCGAAGTATTTACCGAAATTGTGAAGGACGGTAAGCGCAGTATTATCGTTTCCTCTCATCTGCTTGGAGAGCTGAAAAAGGTGGCAACGCACTACGGCATCATCCGACACGGCAAAATGATCGCGCAGATGACGGCGGAGGAGCTTGACGCAAGCTGTCGCACATACGTAGCCCTCCAAAGCGCGGAAATGAACAGAACCAAGCTGCTCCTTGGCTGTAAGTATTCCCGTGTGGCGGAGGACGAGGCAGGCTATCTTCGTGTGTACGATCCGGTCACACCCGAAGAAATTGTGACCTATCTCTACGAAAACGGAATTTGCGTTACCGAGATCAAGACCGACAAGATCGGACTTGAAGAATACTATATCGATTTGATGAAGGAGGGCAAGTGAAATGGAAAATGCGGTTACGTTTGCACCGTTCGGGTTTTCCAAGCGGTTGAAAAGCATGATACGGGTGGATCTGAGAAGAACCTTCAAATCCCGCGTATTTTATATTCTGCTTGCCAGCGCGCTCGTAATTCCGATTTTAATGACCGTAATGATGTCGATGATGGATGGCTCTGTTTCGGTCAATCCGCAAACGGGTGTGGAAACGATCATGCAGGGGCCCGAAAACGCATGGCAGAACATCGGCACGCTCCCAGGTGAGGCATTGGGGGGCGACGAGGTCTTTATGATGTGCAATATCAATATGGTGTTTATGGGCGTTGCGGTGTTTGTTTGCCTGTTTATCTCGGATGATTTTCGGAGCGGATACGCCAAGAATTTATTCACCGTGCGTGCAAAAAAAGGGGATTACGTCATTTCCAAAACGCTGGTCGGCTTTCTTTGCGGTGCCTTGATGCTTGTTTTGTATTTGTTTGGCGCACTTCTTGGTGGTGCGATTGCAGGCCTTTCCTTCGACCTGCATGGGCTTGGCGCAGGCAATATTGTGATGTGCATGCTGGCAAAGATCTTTTTGATGCCCGTGTTTGTTTCTATCTTTACACTCATCAGCGTGGCGGCAAAGCAGAAGGCGTGGCTCTCTATTTGCGGTTCTCTTGGCGGCGGTATGCTGCTGTTTATGACGGTGTCTATGATCACGCCGCTTTCCTCTACCGTGATGAACGTAGGTCTGTGTCTTGCGGGCGGTGTACTGTTTGCCGTTGGGCTTGGCGCTATCAGCAAGACCGTACTGCAAAAAACGAGCTTGGTTTGAGCTGAATGAAAAAACGCGCACCCGACTTTGGTCGAGTGCGCGTTTGGTTTGTGTGAGTTAAAGGCGGAAGAGTGCCTCCTCCACCGTGTCGGCAACGACCTCGTAGGTTCTGCCGTCGATGATTTTCATATAAGGCTTCGATGCAACGTTGGGGATTTGGATGCGCTCCATTTTTTCTACGCGCAGGCGCACCGGCTTTTCGGTGGGGTAAAGGTCGTATTCACCTGCACGGTAAGCCGCAATCGCCTTGGCAACGCTCTCGCGAATACATTTTTCTGCCTGTGCGGGAGGGAGCATGGTAGCGCCAAACAAACCGAATCCCTTTTTGACCTCAGCGGTGATTACGCGCGGCAAAAATTGCTTTGCCTCCGCGCAAACTGCGGAGTCGCCAGACACCATGATTACGGGCTTGCCGTGGTCGGTCAGCCCCGCTGCATCCAAAGCGACCTCGCCGATGCGAACGTCGTTGAGCCAATAGTTTTGCACCGAGGTGCTGCTCATGGTGTGCTCCAGCACGCCGTTGTGCGTACCTGCCATGGCGTGATAGCCCAACAGAATGTAGGCATCGCAGTCGTCAACCTCCACGTAGCGGATGTTATCGGTTGTCGTTCCCACACTCACGGCGTCCACAGCCTCGCCGAGCTTATCCCACAAAAGGGTATAGCCGCCGCCGTGACCGTCACGCACGTACACCTTGTCAACGCCTGCCGCCTTGCACGCCTCGGCGCAAATATTGACCTCGCGCGTCAGATAGCGGCGTCCCTCGTCAAATCTCCATTGCCCCGGAATGACCTGCTCACGGCAGTAGATTCCGCTGATGCCCTCAAGGTCTGTCATGATACAAATATTCATAATCAATACCATCCCTTCATAAAAATGATTGATGCGCTTTGAGTATAACACACCCGAAAATGTTTGTCAAGGAGTTTAAAGAAAATGAATAGATTTTTACAAAAACAAAAATATTTTCAAAAAGAACTTGACAGAGTAATAAAAATGTGGTACAATAGACGCAATCTTGAAAGAAGGAGGAACTGAACTCGACATGGACGGCGACAGTAGCGACGATGCGAACTGTATCCCTTTGAATCAATATTCTTGCTGTATGCGGCACATCTACACTGCGTTGGACAGGGTGGGTGCGCCTTTTTGTGTCTATTTTTGCTGTGGACGCAACGAAAAGATGAATTCCTGACCCCAAATACGCAACGAAAAACAAACACGCAAAAACAAAAATACAAGCATCAATGTAGAGTCATTGAGAGAGAATTGATTAAAGGAGAATTATGATACCCATACTTATCATGGTGGCGCTGGTTATTTTGTCGGCATATTTTTCCGCCACCGAAACGGCATTTTCTACCGTTAACAAAACAAAACTGAAAACCCTTGCCGAAAAAGATAATAGAAAAGCAAAATTGGTACTTTCCTTGTCGGAAAATTACGACAAGCTCATTTCTACCATCCTCATCGGTAACAACATTGTCAACATTGCACTGTCATCCATTGCAACGGTGTACTTCATCGAGGTCATGGCAGGGCACACGGCGGCTCCCACAGTGTCAACCGTTGTCACCACGGTAGTGGTTTTGATCTTCGGCGAGATCACTCCCAAGAGCCTTGCAAAGGACTTTCCCGAAAAGTTTGCAATGTTTTCCGCTCCCATTATCCGCGTGCTCATCTACGTTCTGTTGCCCTTGAACATCATTTTCTCCGGTTGGAAGAAGCTGCTTTCCAAGGTCATCAAAAAGAATGAGGAAGAGGATAAGATGTCGCAGGAGGAGCTGTTGATGCTGGTGGAGGAGGTTGAGCAGGAGGGTACGATCGATAAAAACGAGAGTAATCTGTTGCGCAACGCCATCGAATTTACCGAGCGCCGTGCCGATGATATTCTGACGCACCGCATGGACCTGGAGGCGGTTGCCATTGACGATACCATTGAGGAAATTGCGGAGACCTTTGCAAATTCGCGCTTCTCGCGCCTTTTGGTCTACCGTGACAGCATCGATACCATTGTTGGTATGATACATCAAAAGGACTTCTTTGGCAAGGACGGTATTACCACGCGTGACATCACCGAGATCATGACCCCCGTCGTTTACGTTCAGCACGGCGAGCGCATCAACGATCTTTTAATGTCCCTGCAAAAGAACAAAACGCACATTGCCGTAGTGCTTGACGAATACGGTGGAACGCTTGGTATTGTGACCATGGAGGACATCCTGGAGGAGCTGGTTGGCGAGATCTGGGATGAGCACGACGAGGTCGAGGAGGTTATTCAGGAGATCGGCGAGGACACCTATCTTGTGGATTGCTCGATCAACCTGGACGATTTGAGTGATCGCTTTGACTTGGATCTGGAATCCGAGAGTGGTACGTTTGCAAGCTACGTGATGGAAAAGTTTGGCGGACTTCCCGAAGAGGGCGAAAACTTTACCGACGAAAACATGAGTATTACCGTGCGCGAAATGGACGTTCAGCGCATCATCAAGGCGGAGGTTACCGTATTCCATAAATCCGATGAGGAAGAGGAGAACGCGGAGGAGAACGAAGCCGCCGAAGAACAAACCAACGAATAAACGTAAGCAGACAGAGCTTCCAATGGGGTTCTGTCTGCTTTTTTGTTGCTCCGGCGGCGATTTTTTGTGTTTATGGCGTCGAGATTTGGAAAAAAAGAAAAAATGTCAAAATATTTTTCAAAAAAGGCTTGACAAACGGATCGAAATCTGCTATAATAACAAAGTCGCAAGAATGCTGGTATGGCTCAGTCGGTAGAGCACGTCATTGGTAATGACGAGGTCATCAGTTCGATTCTGATTACCAGCTCCAAAAACCTTCCCGAACAAAGTTTGGGAAGGTTTTTATTTTTTTTGTTTCGACAACAACTCCTTCCAAGACTTGACATGCATGCGCGGATATGCTATAATAAACGCAGAAAATTCGTCAACGTTCGACAGCGAAAAAGGAGGATGCTTTCCGTGGAACCCAAGCATAAGAATCACACGTACTCCAAAAAAGCTCCAACCGCTTCCAAATCGGGAGTGCAAAAACGGGTCACCCTGCCGCAAACCGGGCGTACGCCGTCGGCACACAGTACCTCTGCGTACGGGAACGCCTCGCGTGCCG
The DNA here is from genome assembly GCA_017453305.1 of Clostridia bacterium. Classification (GTDB taxonomy): domain Bacteria; phylum Bacillota; class Clostridia; order Oscillospirales; family CAG-272; genus UMGS1865. Next base: position 396 of record JAFTKJ010000001.1, on the reverse strand, counting down.
CACACGGTGTGGGCGGCGGAGTCAAAAGTGCCGCCGTGGTCATTCGCCCCTGGCAGATCATCCTTTCCGTCCTGGTCGTTTTGACGCTGGTGGTTGGCGGTGTGGCTGTGGGCGTCATGCTTGGCAGGGGCGACTCCGACGTGGATCGCTTTGCCGAGGATTTTGATTGGATCCCACCCAGTGGAAGCAACACCAATCCCGACGGCATTACTCTGCCGGGGTACTCCTCGGTGGTTTTGCCCGCAGGAGAGAAAAACATACAGATGGTTTTGCCGAATCCTTCCACAAATCCCTGCTATTTCCGCTTTACGTTGGTGCTCAAGGACACGGGCGAGGTGCTGTATACCTCGGGGCTGATCCCTCCCGGCATGGCGGTCAAGCAGGTCAAGCTGTCCC
>JAFTKJ010000013.1 GCA_017453305.1 Clostridia bacterium | reverse complement strand
TCGGGATGATTACGCATCATATGGACGAAATAATGTTCGTCCGCGCCCGGTTTGTAGACGTTCCAAAACGCCTCACGTGTGAGTTTTTCTACTGCTCTGTAGTCTTTTTCTGTTTCTAAACGTATCGTCAAATTGTTCATTTTTTAATCCTTTCATATCTGTTGACGCTCAGGCACGAGAGGAATGCCGAGAATGTATTTGCAAACCTCTCGTTTACAATACAATCTCCAAAAGGTTGGTGTTTTTCAAAAAGCACACTCCGATAAAAATATTCAAGCCGAGGCTTGTAAAGCTATTATATCACATAAAAGCGAATACGTCAATACCCAAAGTGGCTTCACTAATGTTGAAGAAGCTTTGTTAAGATAACCCATACGTCCCTGTTAAAGGGTCTTGAAAGATGCCGATATGGGGCGTTTGAAATGTGAAGAGGGTGAAGCAAAGCGCAATCAGTACCAGCAAGAAAAGTGCCGCTTTGGGCACTCCGCAGCGCAATTTTTTCGATTTGAACAACCGTGCTTCATAAATATACACTGCCGCCGCGGAAACGAAGAAGATTGCAATGTTAAGCCAATCGGGTGATGGAGCAATGGCTCCGTTGTAGGTGTAAAAAAGAATCGGGATCAAAGCAAGCCCCAAAAGAACACCGCGTAACTTGACGCACCAAAAATCTGCGCTGCCACGAAAGAAAAAGCTTTGCACGACGGCAAAGATCAGCATAGGCCAAAAGAGCAGCTTCATGTGCTCCCAGGTGGATTCATTGATGCCGGAGAAGGGCGCGATCCAAACTGCCTTTCCAAGCCAATCGTACAAAAAGTGCAATAGTGTACCTAAAAATGAAGTCACCGCAAAGCCCATCAGTTGCCACAGCCCAATTGATCGTTTTTCCATTGTTTCTGCCTCCAATCTTTTTTGGAATAGTATATTCAAGGAGTTGGGCGTGCTATGCAAAAAAACAATTGACAATTGCCAATTGTTTTGCTATAATAAAAGGAAAGACAGACAAAATTCGTGTTTTTACCATTGATAATTTTGAAAGGTTAATCTCTTTTATGAACCGACTCAAACAAAACCGCGCGGCAAGCTTTGTCGTCATAGCGTGTGTTTACGTGCTGGCTACGATCGTAGGAGTAATGACCTATCGGGCGCTCTGCTTGGATTGGTGGCTTTCCTTACTGCTTGCCGATATTGCTGCAACCGTAGCGACGTTTGCTTTCAGCTTGATCTTCAAAAACGCATCGGTTTATGATCCTTATTGGAGTGTGCAACCGCCTGTGATTTTGGTTGCATTTGCTGTTGGAAAGGAACTGACTGCGCTTGGATTTCTTCTGCTGCTCGTCGTGTCTTTTTGGGCTATTCGCCTGACCGCCAATTGGGCATATACCTTTGCCAATCTCAATCACCAGGATTGGAGATACACGATGCTAAAGGAAAAAACGGGTGCATTTTACCCCATCATCAATTTTGTCGGCATTCACATGGTGCCTACTTTGATTGTGTATGGATGCATTCTGCCTGCCGTGTACGCTATTTTGCAAGGACTTGCCGCCAACGTTGCAAGCATCTTCTGCCTCTGCGTGTCATTGGGAGCGGCAATTATGCAAGGCGTTGCAGATATTCAAATGCATCAGTTTCGCAAGCACCGTGACGGCGCTTTTATCCGTCGAGGACTTTGGAAGCACTCGCGTCACCCAAACTACCTTGGCGAAATTTTGATGTGGTGGGGCGTTGCTCTGTCGGTGCTTTGCGCCGCGCCGAGTGCGTGGTATCTCGCGTCGGGGGCTCTTGCCAATACCGTTCTGTTTTTTGCGGTCAGCATTCCCATGGCAGACGCCAGACAATCGCGCAAGGAGGGCTTTGCCGAATACAAACGGCAAACGCGAATGCTGCTGCCAATCAAAAAGTGAGAAGTAACAAAATTACAAGAAGAAGCGCAAGTATGATTCTCCCAACTTGAAAGAAACGAAGAAAGTGAGAAAACACCATGAAAAAAATACAGAAATCAATCCATCCCGACGACGCCCTCCATTATGAAAAAATGGGACTGAAGAAGGGGGAGGTCGCACTTTGGGAGGACGGCTCCCGTGTGGACGGTTCCAAAGGATGCTACGAATGGTGGTACTACGATTCGCACTATCCCGACGGCACGGTGCTCGTCATTTTCTTTTTTTCCAAAATGCCCATCGACGTCAACGGTCCCATCAAGCCGATCTCTACTATGGAATTAACACTCCCTGATGGTACAAAGCATTCCGAGGAGGTCTATGCCACCATTGAAGAGAGCCACTATGCAAAAGAGCAATGTGACGTCAAAATCGGGGATTGTTGGTGTCGCGGTGATTTGAAGCATTATGACGTCGTGTTTCGGGGAAAGGCGATGAGTGCACGCTTGACGTTAGACGGAACCATCCGCGCTTGGCGCTCCCAAACGGGAAGCATCTTTTTTGGAGACGATGAGGAGCATTATTTTGCATGGCTTCCGGCAATCCCCGAAGGCAAGGCGATTGCGGACGTGACCTACGACGGCGGCAAGACGCTACACTTGGAAGGCTCGGGCTATCACGACCACAATTGGGGAAACATTTCCATGCTCAAGCTGATGCACCACTGGTATTGGGGCAGGGCAAAGATTGGCGACTATAAGGTTATTTCCTCCTGGATCACCGCCGAAAAGAAATACGGCTACAAGGAGCACGACGTCTTTATGATCGCCAAGGGGGGCGAGATCCTTGGGGACAACTCCAACCATACGCTCAAATTTCTGCCAAAGGATCGATACGTAGACGAACACACGGGAAAGCCCGTATACAATCAAGTCGTCTACGAATACACAACCGAGTCTGGTGACGAATACCGCATCAGCTACACACGTAGCGGAGATATCAACAAAACGTGCTTTGTCGACGTGCTTCCAAAGCCCCTTGGAACGCTTGCCAAGCTGATCGGCTTTGACGGCGGATATTTGCGTTTTGAGGGAACAGCAACAATTGAAAAGCTTGAGAGCGGAACCGTTACGGATATGGTCAGCGATCCCGCAGTTTGGGAGCTGATGTATTTTGGCAAATCCTTTGCCGACGAGCGCTACAGAGAAAAGCAATAAAAAACAAGGGCGTATGATGCTTGAATTCATCATGCGCCCTTGCTCTTTGGACAATTGCTTGCTTCGTATGCGATATTTGGTAAGGATGTAACAGATGCTTTGGAGATATCTCAGGACGGGAAAATTTCAGATAAAAGTGCATGATCTTGTAAAATATGACTTGTAAACACTTTAAATTTATGGTATAATGTATGCAAATAACGGAGTGGCTTGACTGCGGCACGATCGTTTCATGCCACTTCTAAAAATCAATTTTCAAGCAATGATCTAAGAACGGAGAAAAGCGTTATGAACATATTGGTTTGTATCAAGCAGGTTCCGGGCTCCAACAACGTAGAGGTGGATCCCGTAACGGGCGTGCTGAAGCGCAACGGAATACAAAGCAAAATCAATCCTTACGATTTATATGCCATTGAGTTAGCGTTGACGCTGGTAGAAAAATACGGTGGCCGCGTAGAATGCATCACTATGGGACCTCCGCAGGCGCAAAGTGTGATCCGCGAGGCAATTTGCATGGGTGCTTCCAAGGGCACGGTTTTGACCGACCGCAAATTTGCGGGAGCCGACGTGCTGGCAACTGCTTATACCATTGCGGGCGGCATCAAAAAGTGTGGCAAATTTGACCTGATCATTTGCGGTAAGCAAACGACCGACGGCGACACGGCTCAGGTTGGCGCGGAGATCGCAGAGTATCTGCAAATTCCCAACGTATCCAACGTTTTGTCCGTGGAAGAGGCCAGGGATGAAAAGTTGTATCTCACAGCCTCTTTGGATGAAAAGAACGTCAAGCTCAGTATTACCATGCCGTGCCTGATCTCGGTAGATGGAGACATCAACACGCCGCGCTTGCCCTCTTATAAAACAAAAAAGGCGATTCGTGAGGAGGACGTTGCATTTTTCACTTTTGCGGACTTTGAGGACCAGGATCCCACACACTATGGTTTGACAGGCTCTGCTACGCAGGTAGAGCGTATCTTCCCGCCTGAAAAGAATGAGCAAAAACAAACGGTCAGCGGTAGTGCCGCGGAGCAGAGCGATGCTTTGTTGGGGCTTTTGCGCGCCAAAAAAATGATTTAAGGAGGGCGTAGTATGGGTAAGTTAGTCATTCATCAAAATGCCGTGACCTCCGAAAATGCCGCGGCGTTAGAAAAGCTTTGTCCGTTTGGCGCCATTCATTACGAAAACGGTCAATTGGATATTACCTCCGCCTGCAAGATGTGCAAGATGTGTGTGCGCAAGAGTGAGGGCGTGATTACGTATGAGGAGGAGACGGTAGCCACAACGTTGGATAAGTCTCTTTGGCGCGGCGTTTGTGTTTATGCGGATCATACGGCAGGAGACATCCATCGCGTTACGTTGGAGCTGTGCGGAAAGGCAAGAGGGCTTGCAAGCGTAACGGGCGATCCCGTTTATGCGATCATGATCGGTCATAATCTTGGCGGTGCAGCGGAAAAGCTGCTTCACTACGGTGTGGATCGAGTATTTGTTTACGATCACCCTGCTTTTGCGGACTTCCGCATTGAGCCGTACACCGCCGCATTTTGCGACTTTATCGAAAAATACCATCCTTCCTCAATCCTCGTTGGTGCGACCAATCTGGGGCGTCAGCTTGCCCCCAGAGTGGCGGCTCGCTGTCGCACGGGGCTTACGGCGGACTGTACTGTGCTGGAGATGAAGGAAAATTCGGACCTTGTTCAGATCCGCCCTGCATTTGGCGGAAACATTATGGCGCAGATCGTAACGCCCAATACCCGACCGCAGTTCTGCACCGTGCGCTACAAGATCTTTGAAGAGCCGGTGCCGACGGTTGAGGCGACGGGAGAAATCGTTTCGCTTCCTGTTACAAAGGATATGCTTCACTCGGGGATCGAAGTGCTTGATTCTATGGAAAAGCCGCGTGACATTGATATCGCGGATACAGAGGTCATTGTTGCGGTGGGCAGAGGCGCTTCAAGTGAAAGCTTGCGTGCTTACGCGCAGGAGCTGGCGGATCTGCTGGGCGGTATGGTTGCTTGCACGCGCCCCTTGGTAGAAGGCAATATTTACGGTGCCAAGCATCAGATCGGTCTTTCGGGCAGAACGGTTAAGCCCAAGCTGATCATCTGTCTTGGTATTTCGGGAGCGGTACAGTTTGCCGCAGGTATGCGATCCTCGGATTGTATCGTTGCCGTCAACTCTGATCCCCAAGCGCCGATCTTTGATATCGCACACGTTTGTATACCGGGTGACGTCAACGAGATCGTTCCTATGCTTATTCGAAAAATCAAGGAGGCTCGCAATGGATAATCAAATCACGTACAATCAAATCAATGCCGAGGATATTGCGATCCTGCGTTCGATCGTAGGGGAGGGCGACGTTCTCGTTGGGGAGCGCATCAGTCCCGACTACGCACACGATGAGCTTGGTGGAATTGAACGGATGCCGGATGCTCTCGTGCGCGTACATACGACCGAGGAGGTCTCTGCCGTGATGAAGCACGCATGGGCACGTAGTATTCCCGTGACCGTGCGCGGAAGCGGAACGGGGCTTGTTGGAGCTGCCGTACCGATCGAGGGCGGTATTCTTTTGGAAACGACAAAAATGAATCAGATCCTTTCGCTCGACAAGAGTACCCTGACCGTAAGGGTGCAGCCGGGTGTGCTGTTGATGGAGCTTGCCGCATTTGCAGAGGAGAATGATTTTCTTTATCCGCCCGATCCCGGTGAAAAATCGGCGACCATTGGCGGAAATATTTCCACCAACGCCGGTGGCATGCGTGCCGTCAAGTACGGTGTCACACGCGATTACGTTCGCTCCCTTACCGTTGTCATGCCTAACGGCGAAATTCTGACGCTTGGCGCAACGGTTGCCAAAAACAGCTCGGGCTACAGCCTGAAGGATCTGGTTATCGGCTCCGAGGGGACGCTTTGCATCATTTGCGAGGCGGTTTTAAAGCTTGTTCCACTGCCCAAGTTCTCGCAAAGCCTGCTTGTTCCTTTTGAAGATATGAAGAGTGCTATCGAGGCGGTGCCGCATATCATACGTTCCAAAATTATTCCTACCGCAATCGAATACATGTCACGCGATACGATCCTTTTTTCGGAGGATTATCTCGGAAAGAAATTCCCCGACACCAAAAACGACGCCTACATTCTGTTGACCTTTGACGGCAACAGCGAGGCGCAGGTAGAAGGTGACATGAGCACCGTTGCGGAGCTTTGCCTGGAGCTGGGCGCCATTGATGCCTATATTGTAGATACCGAGGAGCGTAAAAAAGCGGTCTGGTCGGCGCGCGGTGCCTTCTTGGAGGCAATCAAAGCGTCCACCACCGAAATGGACGAGTGTGACGTCGTTGTACCCGTGGATCGCGTAGATGCGTTTATCAAGTTCACGCATGAGCTTGCAAAAGAGTTTGGCGTGCGCATTCCCAGCTTTGGTCATGCGGGCGACGGAAATTTGCATGTTTACATCTGCCGCGATGCACTTTCAAAGGAGGCGTGGGAACAAACGCTTTCGGCTTGCTTTGATCGTATGTACCAGGAGGCATCCAAGCTTGGTGGACTTGTTTCGGGTGAGCACGGCATTGGATACGCCAAAAAGGAATTTTTAAAGCAGCAGTACGGAGAAACGCCGATTGCTTTGATGCAGGGAATTAAGAAAACCTTTGACGAAAAGAACATTCTCAATCCCGGTAAGATCTGCTTTTAACTTCAGCAATACCAAATTAAAAATATCAGTCTAACGATTGGAGATGTATCTATGAATTTTTTGGAAGAACGTATTTTAAAGGACGGAATTGTGAAAGAAGGTAATGTTTTGAAGGTGGATAGCTTTCTCAACCACCAAATGGACGTCGCTCTTCTTGACGAAATCGGAAAAGAATTCCACAGGCGCTTTGCAGATAAGCAGATCACTAAGGTGTTGACGATTGAGGCTTCCGGTATTGCGATTGCGTATGCGGTTGCACGTTGCTTTGGCGTTCCCATGGTGTTTGCAAAAAAAGCAAAGAGCATCAATATTGACGGGGACGTGTATACTGCAGAGGTAGAGTCCTTTACTCATAAAAACAAGAACATGGTGCTGGTTTCAAAAAGATTTCTCTCCGCAGAGGATAAGGTATTGATTGTGGATGACTTTTTGGCGAACGGGTGTGCGCTTCAGGGCTTGATCTCCATTACGGAGGCGGCAGGTGCCAGCGTCGAGGGAATTGGTATTGCCGTTGAAAAGGGTTTTCAATACGGTGGCAGGAGCATTCGCAATCTTGGATATCACCTGGAGTCACTTGCTATTGTAGAGTCCATGGATCCCAAAAACAAAACCGTGGTATTCCGCGAGCAGGTGTAACAAATAGCAAAAACAAAAAAGCCAAGAACAGATTGTTCTTGGCTTTTTTGTATTACCGCTCTTCGCGGAAGTAGGGTAGACCGAGCGATGCCGGCGGTTGATTTTCACGCTTTTTGCTGACGCTGGTGATGATCAGAACGATGATCGTTACCAGGTAAGGGAGCATTTGGAGCAGGGGCGTTGCACTCATGTCAAGATTGATCCCGAGCAGAGTGGGAATTCTGGTACCTGCAAGGTAGAGCATACCAAAGATGATAGAACCGAGAATGCTGATGTTCGGTCTCCAAAGCGTAAAGATAACCAAGGCAACGGAGAGCCAACCAAGGGATTCGATGGTCTTATACGCCTCAACCGAGCCCATAAAGTCCATGATGTAGTAGAGTCCGCCAAGTGCTGCGATTGCACTTCCAATGCAGGTGGCACCGTACTTGTAGGCGGTAACGTTGATTCCAACGGCGTCTGCGGTTGCAGGGCTTTCACCGACTGCGCGCAGATGCAGACCCACCTTGGTGCGCTTTAGCACGTAAGCAGCCACCAGTGCGATGGCAATTGCAAGATACATCATAATGCCCCAATACTTCAAGCCGTTGGAGACGAGTGGCATACGAAAGTACTTCAGCGCGTACAAATAGCTTCTTTGCGCGTTGATTGCCATGCCGGACATGATGTATTTTGTAACACCAACACCAAAGGTCGTCATCGCAAGACCGGTCACATTCTGGTTTGCCTTCAAGGTAACTGTCAAAAAGCTGTAGATCATGCCCATCAAAGCACCGCCGATCAAGGAAGCAATGATGGCAATCGGAACGACCAGGGGACCGGGTAAGCCGTAGCAAAGCTTTAATGCAAGACAGCCGGAAGCGCCGCCGATGCACATAATACCGGGAATTCCAAGGTTTAAATGTCCTGCTTTTTCGGTGAGGATCTCACCGGTACATCCGAGCAAGAAGGTCATACCGAGTGCGACGGACGTTAAAATATAATCAAGAAACATCATTGCTGGCTACCTCCTTTGTTTTCGGATTTCTTTTCTTCGCGAGCCTTCCATTTCAGCTGGTAGCCGATGAAGAATTCGCAACCAATGATGAAGAAGAGTACGATTCCCACCACCATGTCGGGGAAGGAAGAGTCGGTGTTAAAGGTTGTGGTGACCTGTGCCGCACCTTGATCAAGGAAAGTGATAAAGGCGGAGGTGCCGATCATAACCAACGGATTGAACTTTGCAAGCCACGAAACCATAATTGCGGTAAAGCCCATGCCGCCAACCGAGGTAACGGCAACCGAGTGGTCGAGCGCGCCAACAATCAAAAATCCTGCAAATCCGCAGATGGCGCCCGAAAGGAGCATGGTGCGGATGATGACTTTTCTGACGTTGATACCGATGTATCTTGCGGTATTTTCGGATTCACCTACAACGGCAATCTCATATCCTTGCTTGGTATATCTCTGATAAATGTAGATACCAATGGTAAGCAACAATACGAGGATGATCAAAAGTAAATAATCGTGACCGATAACGGGGAGATGACCTTGATCCAAGCGTCCGAGTACGCTGGAGCCACTGGGTGTCCAGAGCAGAAGGAAATAAGCAACGAGACCGGTGGAAACGTAGTTCATCATCAGGGTGAACAGCGTTTCATTCGTGCCCCAAATCGCCTTGAATACTGCGGGAAGTCCGCCCCAAATCGCACCAACGACCACGGCGGCGAGGAACATGAGAATCAAAAGGAGCCATTCGGGAGCACCCTTTACGTAAATGACCACAGCAACCGCGGCGAGTGCACCGATCAGAGTTTGACCTTCGGCACCGATGTTCCAGAAGCGCATTCTGAACGCAGGAGTGATTGCAAGAGCGATACAAAGGAGAATGGAGGTATCCTTGGCAAAGGTCCAAAGACGTCTGCCTGAGCCAAACGCACCGTTGAACATAGTACCAATGAATTTTAACGGGTCTGCACCGATCATAAGGATTCCGAGAATGGAGCAAAGCAGGAGCGCAGCAACAACTGCGATGACACGAAAGAGCATCGATTTCCAAATCGGAATTTCACTTCTCTTGACTACGTGGAAGGGAAGTTCGAATTTTTTAGCGGATTCCTTCACAGCGTCACACCTCCTTTACCTGATCGGAGTCGGTTTTGGTCATCAAAAGACCAACCTCCTCCTTTGTAACGGTTCTGCCGTCAACAATTCCGGTGATCTTACCGGCACAAATGATCATAATGCGATCGCACAGATCCAAGAGCACGTCCAAATCCTCACCTACGAATACCACGGCAACACCGTTCTGCTTCTGCTCGGTAAGAAGGTCGTAGATCGTATAAGAGGAATTGATATCAAGACCTCTTACGGGATATGCCGCCATCAGCACGGCAGGGGCGGCTGCAATCTCACGTCCGACCAAAACCTTTTGCACGTTACCGCCCGAAAGACGTCTTACGGGGGTGTGCGTGTTGGGCGTAGAGACCTCGAGCTTGGTAACGATCTTATCCGCCAGGTCGCCGGGGCGCTTTCTGTCAACAAACATTGAGTTGCCCTTGCGGTAGCTGCGGAGCATCATATTATCAACGATGTCCATATTGCCCACAAGTCCCATGCCAAGACGGTCCTCGGGGACAAAGGAGAGACGAACGCCAAGCTCACGGATCTGGAGAGGCGTTTTGTCACGCAGATCCATGATTTCGTCCTCATTGAACAGCACCTTTCCGTCGTTGACCAGCTTACGGATTTGCGCATGGCTCATACCTGTAAAGTCAACTGCAGTGCCGTCCTCATAGTGGAATTTTCCTTCAGCTGCAAGCTCTTTGACCTGCGCAAAGGTTTTGTGGTAGAAAGAAACGGGAAGATTCTTTTTGGGACGGTTGAAGATGACTTCACCCGAGTCAAGGGGCTTCAAGCCTGCAATTGCCTCAAGAAGCTCTCTCTGTCCCGAGCCGGCAATTCCTGCAATACCAAGGATTTCTCCCGAACGAGCGGTAAAGGAGACGTCATCCAGCACTTTTACGCCCTCGGAATTGACCATGTTCAGGTGCTTGACTTCAAGTCGGTCGCAAACGTTCTTCGGTTCCGGGCGGTCAATATTCAAAGAGACCTTTCTTCCTACCATCATTTCGGTCAAAGCCTCGGCATCCGTTTCGGCAGTGTTGACCGTGCCAACGTGTTCGCCCTTGCGAAGAATGGTCACGCGGTCGGAGATGGAGAGTACCTCCTGGAGCTTGTGCGTAATGATGATGATGGATTTTCCGTCCTCGCGCATCTTACGGAGTACGTCAAAGAGACGGTCGGTCTCCTGAGGGGTCAAAACGGCAGAGGGCTCGTCCAAAATCAGGATATCTGCGCCTCTGTAAAGTGCTTTGATGATCTCAACGGTCTGTTTTTCGGACACCGACATGTCATATATCTTTTTTGCAGGATCGATGTGGAAACCGTATTTTTCTGCAATTTCCTTGACGTCAGTCGTTACCTTATCGATATTGTAGCGTTCCTTGGAATTATTTCCAAGAACTACGTTCTCGGCAGCGGTGAAAAGGTCTACCAGCTTGAAGTGCTGGTGGATCATACCAACGCCGTGCGCAAAAGCATCGGCAGGGGATTGGATATTCACTTCCTTCCCGTCAATGAAGATACTACCCGCATCGGGATAATAGATGCCGGCAATCATGTTCATCAGGGTTGTTTTACCGCAACCGTTTTCGCCCAACACAGCAAGGATCTCGCCTCTGTAAACGGTGAGATCCACGTTGTTATTTGCTATTACACGGCCGAAGGTTTTTGTTACGCCCTTCATTTCAAGAGCAATCTGCGTATTCATTCAAACTCCTCCGTTAAAAGAAAACTTCTACCAAATGCAACCGAGCAACTCGAAAAAGCTCTCGAGCTGCTTGGTTGGACTTTGTAGATCGGGGCACAAGCGGGGCTGAGCCCCGCTTGTGCTTTGAATATAGGTTTTAAATCAGAACTTCTCGTTCAAGAGCTTAATACCGTCGATTCTTACGTCGAAGTAAGGAGCGCTTCTGAACTTGGATTCCTGGAATTCGCCACCGTCAACAACGTCGGTGTCAGCCTCGAAAGCTGCATCGGTGTTAACGTCTGCCTTGTGATCATCAGCAAGCTTATTGCCGCCAACGGTGAAGGTGTTGGTGTCAAATACCTTGAGGGTGCCGTCCTGCAGCTTTGCAGCAACTTCCTGAATCTTTGCCAGGGTGCCTGCAGCAGCAGCGGTCTGGTTAATACCGGTCAGAACTACGGAGCCTTCCTCGATACCGCCGCACCAGTCATCAGCGATCTCAGCGCCGGTGCAGAACTGCTTAATGATATAGAGGTAGTAGGGAGCCCAGTCAATTCTGGAGGAAACGATGAAGGTGCCGGGGCAGGACTCATCGGTTGCGCCATTGTAGGAAACGTTCGGAACACCTCTTTCCTCGCAAACGGAGGGAGCGCCCATAGAGTCAGCGTGCTGAGAGATCAGAACGCAGTTGTTGTTGATCAGAGCGGTTGCAGCTTCCTTTTCCTTGATCTCATCGTACCAAGAACCGGTGAACTGAACTTCCATGGTTACGCTGGGGCAAACGGACTTTGCGCCAAGGTAGAAGGAGGTGTAGCCGGAGATAACTTCTGCGTAGGTAAATGCGCCAACGTAGCCCATCTTAGCCTGCTCAGCAGTGATATCGCCCTTGTCGATCATCTCGTTGAGCTTCAGACCTGCAGCAACGCCTGCAAGGAATCTACCCTCGTAGATGGATGCGAATGCATTGTGGAAGTTGTCGATCTCTTCGGTGTGAGCCATGGTGCCGGTTGCGTGGCAGAACTCAACCTCAGGATGCTTCTTAGCAGCTTCGAGAAGGAAGGACTCATGACCGAAGGAGTTTGCAAATACGATCTTGCAACCCTGGTCTACGAGGTCCTCAGCCGCCTCGGTGCAAGCTGCAGACTCATCGATGTTCTTCTTGTAGATTACCTGCTCATTGGAAAGGCCAAGTACGGTCTTGATCTTCTCAACGCCGTTGATGAAGTTGAGGTCGTAGGTAGAAGCTTCGTCATGAAGGCAGATAATACCGATCTTGAAATCATCGGGAATATCAAAGTCCTTCTTGAGGGAAACCTCTGCCAAAGGAGCCTCGGTCATGTCTGCGGTAACGGTACCACAAGACGCGAAGGAGATGGTGAGCGTGCAGAGCATTGCTACCATCAGAACAAGGGATAAAACTTTTTTGAACATTTCAATGTTCCTCCTTAAATTTTGGTCCGTACTTGTTGCAGGTTACGGGCCTTTTTTTATTTATAAAAGCCGTAGCTTTTACAAATCAAAATGAGTCCTGCGCGCAGAAAAAACACGCTTACATCTTATTTTACCACATTTTTTTATGTTTGTCAACGAGATAATACTATTTTCTTTATAATATTTCTTGATTTAGCGTGCCGTTTACTATATAATAAAAGCGCAAAAAAAATGAATTTCATGTCGAAATCCGAAATAGAAGAAAAAATGAGGTTGCCCTCATGTCCTAAGTTGCCATGCGAATAGAAGAGACTGATCGATTGCTATATTATTGAAGGAATTTACCAAAATAAGTAAAGAGCGGTTAAATGTGTGGCTGAATTTTCTTAAAAAAGCAGTTTCTTTGTGCATTTTGTCCGTTATCATGTTGTTTGTTTTCACGATATCGGTTTCTTTTACAAAATTATATATTAATTATAAACAATCTGTGATTTGACTTGACAAATAAAGAGAAAAATGGTATACTATGTAGTATGGGATATTTTGCGGTGAGTATATGCGTGCGTTTTATTTTTACGGTATGTCATTCTCAAAAAGCATTCATTCAATTTTGCCGTTTTGACATTATGCAGGCACTTTCGCGAAAGGATCCAAACGAAGAAAGTCAAAATAATCAATTCAATGGGAGGAAAAATGTTTAGAAAAAAATCGTTGATATTGACATTTTCGGTTCTCCTTATTGCAGTGATGGCATTTGCGCTGTCCGCTTGCGGTAACGAAGGACAGAGCCTCGAGGGAAAGAACATTGTCACCTTCGAGCTCAATGGAGGTACTCTTGAGCTTAAGACCTCCAGCGTCGATACGAAGATTAACTTCGCATATCACCCTGGCACCTATATTCTGGATCCTGCACAGATCCCCGGATATAAGCTCTTCCGTCAGGAATACAACTTTACGGGGTGGTACACCTCGCCTGAGTGTAAGCCGGATGAAAAATGGGATTTTGAAACTCCCTTCAATGCAGAAACACTTACGCTTTACGCAGGATGGGAAAAGGCAATCAAATATTCCTACGGCGTTTATTACGTCGATGGAGGAGAGAGCATTCTTCTCGGTACTTATGACGTAAAGGCAGGCGCGGTATTTGATGACTGGCGCAAGCATGCCACCTTGAGAGACGGCTACACGCCCATGGGTTATTATGCGGACAAGGATCTGACAACTGCTTGGGATGCATCCTTTACACATCCGGGCGGAGACGTTGATACCGAAATTCCCGTTTACGTTGACTACATCGAGGGCGATTGGAAGCTTGTAGACGAGTTCAGCGAGCTTCGCGCAGCTTTGAAAGCCGGCAATAACGTATATCTCGTCGCTAACATTGATTGCAACGGCGCGGAGCTTGATACCGGAAGCAGCTATGGCGGAATTTTTGAGGGCAATGGCTTCACCGTCAGCAATTTCAAGGTTGTAAAATCCGGTTCTCTCAGACCTGCAGTCTCCATCTTTAAGGAGCTGAGTGCAACAGCCGTGATTCGCAACGTCAGCTTCACAAACGTTGCGTACGACTTTACGGGTATTAAGGATGGCGTCACGACACTCAGAGTTGCGGCTCTTACCATTCTTTCTAAGGGCGCGCAGATCACAAACGTTTCGGTGAGCGGTACGCTGACCACCAACTACGCAGGTGAGCTTCCCAGACTCAATGAGGTATTCTTTGAGGAAGACAACGACGTTACGACCGATATCGCAGGCTTTACTGCCAACGTTACCATTCAGGTTCAAAATTAAAATTATATAAATGAATGACAAGGAGAAACAAATGAAAACAGGAAGAAAATTACTGTCGCTCGCTCTCGCACTCTTAATGCTGCTTGGCTGCATGAGCTGCCTGATCGCATGCGGCAACGAAGACACCGCTCTCGACAATGAAAACACACGTCTCGTCCTCTCCACCTCGGAGCTTGACGGTGTATTCAACCCCTTCTACTCCTCTTCGGCTCCCGACGGTAGCATCGTTGGAATGACCCAGATCGGTATGCTTTCCTCCGATAAGGACGGAAAGGTTGCTTACGGTGAGGATGAGGCTTGCGTAGTTCTGGACTACGAGGCTGTTACTTACTACGAAGCAGACAACGTTACTCCCAAGGAGACCGTTTACAGATTCGTTCTCAAGAACAATCTGAAATTCTCCAACGGCTCGCCTCTTACCATGAGAGACGTTCTCTTTAACCTTTACACCTATCTTGACCCCGCTTACTACGGAAGCTCTACCATTTACTCCACCGATATCGTTGGTTTGAAGGAGTACAGAACCCAGAGCCGTATTGAGAGTGAGCAGGACAGCTTTAACGAGCAGTTTGACGATCTTGCCGACCTCAGAGTTGAGCGTTTGGTTGAGTGCTTGCAGTACGTGACCGATGAGCTGTATCGCAATCAGAGCGTTACCGATGCGCAGATGGTTGAGGCTCTTACCCAGGTTGCAGCAGAGCAGGGTGAGGACTATTCCACTGTTGTTGACGACTACAACCTTGCAAAGAAGTACTTCCTTGATGAGCTCAACAAGGACTACGGCTACGCAAAGGGCACCGCGCAGGATATCGTATTCACCGATAAGAACAACAATAAAGTAACTCTTACCACCGATACCGAAGCATTCCTTTACAACGAGGGCTTCATCAAGTGGGATGAGGATCAATACAAGTACATCTACTCCCTTGGTGAGCAGAGCAAGAACTGGACGCAGGAGCAGGCTGTTGACGCAATTTACAAGAGCTACGTTCCCAACCAGGTTGACGAGGTCGTTTCCTACTGGGCAACCGCAACCGAGCTTCGCACCTACTTCTCTTTGATCGAAAAGCAGAAGTACTTCGAAACGCTTGACGAAAGAATTACCAGCGTATCCGGTATTAAGTATGCAAACAAGGATACCTCCGTTGTAGTAAACGGAAAGACCTATGAAAAGCCCACCCTTGATGAAAACGGCGTTCCTACCTCCGGTCACGAGGTTCTTGAGATCACCATCAACAAGGTTGACCCCAAGGCAATCTGGAACTTCGGCTTTACCGTAGCTCCTATGTACTACTACTCCAACGAAGAGCAGATCTCTAAATTCGACTACGTTTCCAACTTCGGTGTGGAATTCGGTAGCATCGAATTCCAGGATAGTGCAATCAAGAATCCCGATAAGATCGGTGTTCCCGTAGGCGCAGGTCCTTACAAGGCAACCACCCATAGCGGTGATTCCTCTGCTGTTACTGCAGGTACGTTTAAAGAATTGAATGTTGTCCATTTCGAGCGCAACGAGCACTTCATGTTTGACGTTAAGATCAAGTACGTAAACTATCAGGTCGTTTCTACCAACCTGATGTTGGATGCTCTTTATGCAGGCGACGTTCACATGGTTGAGCCCGCTTGTAAGCAGGAGAATATCGACAGCATCGCCGCAAAGGCTGCAGACGGCTTTGCATACACCCCGGTTATGACCAACGGTTACGGTTATATTGGTATCAATGCAGAAAAGATTCCCAGCCTTGCCGTAAGACAGGCAATCATGCACGCAATCAATACGCAGTATGCGGTTGACTATTACTTCGGTTACTCCAAGGCAATTACCCGTCCCATGACCAAGGCTTCCTGGGCTTATCCTGACGAAGCAGATGCTGCTGGTCAGTACTATAAGTTTGATGAGACCGGTGCGACCAGTGAGCAGCTTCTCATCGATGCAGAATTTACCAAGAACGCAAAGGGCATTTACACCAGCAAGGACGGCAACCACGTTTGTGAATACACCTTTACCATTGCAGGTGACACCACCGACCACCCCGCATACGCTTCTTTGAAGAGAGCTGCGGAAATTTTGAACGAGCATGGCTTTAAGATTGAGGTTAAGACCGATATCAACGCTCTTAGAAAGCTCAACAGTGGTGACTTGACCGTTTGGGCAGCAGCTTGGGGCGCAGGTGTTGATCCCGATATGTACCAGGTATACCACATGGATTCCACCGCAGGCTCCACCGCAAACTGGGGCTACCGTGCAATCAAAAAGAATGCAGGCGGCAAGTATGACGTCGAGCTGGCACTTGTAAAGGAACTTTCCGAAATCATCGACCTCGCTCGTGAAACCCTTGATGAGGATCAGAGAGCTGCATACTACAAGGATGCACTCGATCTCGTTATGGAGCTTGCAGTTGAGCTTCCTACCTACCAGAGAAGTGACCTCTTTGCTTACAACACCAATATCATCGATCCAGACACGCTCACTCCCGCAGAGGAGCTGACTCCTTACAACGGTCCTATGAGCCGCCTTTGGGAGGTTGGACTGAATGAGTCCGGCAGCGCAGCAGGCGGAGCCGGTGCAGATAACGGAATGCTTGTAATCATTATTGCTATCGTAGCAGTTGTGCTTGCAGGTGCAGGTGTTGCGGTATTCTTCGTCATGAAGAGCAAAAAGACCGTAGCGGCTGCAGCTACTGCAGGTTCCGTAGCTGAGACCGTTGCAACCACCGAGGAAACCACCGCATCCGAAGAGGAGAACAAATCCGAGGATCAGGACGCAGGACCCGAGGTCAAATAAAACGACTGATATTCATTTTAAAAACAGAAATTCGATGTACGAGGAAAACCTAAATGTTTAAATACGTGCTGAAAAGACTTGGTCTTGCTCTGGTCGTTTTGCTGGGTGTTTCGCTCATCATCTACTTCCTTGTAAGATTGATGCCCACGAACTACCTTGAGAATAAGTTCTCCGCGCAGATTCAGCAGGGAACGATAACGCTCGACCAGCTTGACGATTTCCAGAAGAGATACGGTCTTTATATGCCCGAGGCGTACGTAAGCATGGAGCTTGACGGTTACGAGACCTTTGAGAAGGATGCAAAGGTGAAGAAATACGAGGACGTTCAAAACGAGCTCGTTCCCTATGCTGAATTCTATGCGGGCAGATACGAAAGTAAAAAAGATATCATTCTTGAGATCAACAAAAACGGATCCTACCGTATCCTCGACGAGAGCGAGGATACGGCAAAGGTCCTCGAGAGCGGCACCTTTACGGCTGTTCTTGATTCTATTACCTTTTCGCGTTCGGGCGAGGAGGTTCAGGTAGACGCACAATACAGAGAAGCAAACGTATGGAACAAGTTCCTTGCGGTTCTCGGTGGCTACTTCTCCTGGCTTGGCAACATGCTCAGGGGCGACCTTGGAGACTCCTTCCTTTATCAAATGCCTGTGGGGCAGGTTATTGCAGACCATATGTGGATCTCCTTCCTGATCTCCCTCGTGGCTCTTGTATTCCAATTTGCTATTGCAATCCCTCTCGGTATTATCAGTGCAACGCGTCAGTACTCGGTAGTCGACTACTCCGTCACCGTCATCACGATGATCGGTATCTCACTTCCTTCGTTCTTCTTCGCGGCGCTTTTGATCAAGGTATTTTCAAGCTGGCTTGGATGGTTCCCGGCATCCGGACTTGTTTCGGCGGGATCTGCCAGCACGGGAATTATGTATATGCTTGATATGCTTCACCACCTCGTGCTTCCCATGCTTGTGCTCATTGTTCTTTCCATCGGAGGACTTATGAGATATACCAGAACCAATATGCTTGAGGTTTTGAACTCCGACTATATCCGTACCGCGCGTTCCAAGGGACTTTCCGAAAAGAAGGTCATCTACGTGCACGCATTCCGCAACACCATGATCCCGCTTATGACCCTTCTTGCAGGTATTCTCCCGTCTCTGTTTGGCGGCGCGATGATTACCGAGGAGGTATTTGCAATTGACGGTATCGGACGTCTTGCGTATAAGGCACTTCAGCAGGGTGACGTTCCCTTTATTATGGGATACAATATGTTCCTTGCGGTGCTGACAGTGATAGGAACGCTTCTTTCGGACCTTATGTATGCAGTTGTTGACCCGCGTGTCAAGCTGTCAAAATAATTTGTAGCAATATGGAGAACAAAATGAACGAAAACAACGTAGCGCTCGAAGCCGAAAACAACGAAGAGCTCGTTCAAGAAGAGATACATTACAAGGAAATGTCACCTGTCAGAATGGTGGTGAGAAGATTTTTCCGCTCGCGCCTTTCTCTCTTTGGTGTCATCATGCTGGCTGTGTTGTTTGTATTCTCTTTTGTCGGTCCCCCCATCATGCACCTTTGCGGTTATCAATGGGACGAGACCGAAACCGACCTTACGGGCGCGATCAAGCGCGCGACGTACGAGCTTGACGTAAAAACCACCGATGCTGAAGGGAATGAATACAGCGTCATTCAGTTTGTTGAGGAAAAGGTTGATATCAATCAGTATGCACCCCTCTCCTCCTCACACCTTCTCGGCACGGATGAAAAGGGTATGGATGTATTTATCCGTTTGATGTACGGCGGACGTATTTCCTTGACTCTTGGCTTCGTAGTAGTAATTTTGGAAACGATCATCGGTATTATCATGGGCGGTATTGCAGGCTATTTCGGTGGCAAGGCTGACCAGATCATTATGCGACTCGTTGACGTACTGAACTGTATTCCCACGCTTCCGATCCTTTTGATTGCCTCGGTCGTTATCGATTCGTGGCAGGTAGAAAGTACGATGCGAATTTACTATCTGATGCTGATTTTGACAGTGTTTGGATGGAGTGGAACTGCGCGTATGGTAAGAGGTCAGATCCTTTACTTACGCGAGCAGGAATACATCGTTGCGTGTGAGGTTATGGGTATTCCCGTTTGGAGAAGAATCTTCAAGCACCTCATCCCCAATATTATGCCCCAGCTGATCGTTTCGATGACGCTCGGTCTTGGATCGATCATCCTTTACGAATCTACCCTGAGCTATCTCGGACTTGGAATTCCGCTTCCGTTTGCCGCATGGGGTACGATGATTTCGGCATCCACCGATCCCGTAACAATGGCATTCTATCCCAATCTTTGGATTCCCGCAGGTATTCTGATCGTTATCGCGGTTCTCGCCTTCAACTTTGTTGGAGACGGCTTGCGCGATGCAATGGACCCCAAGTCTAAGAGGTGATGAACATGAGCAAGAAGATGAAAAATCCAAACCTTCTCACCTTAAAGGAAAGCCGTGAGATCATAAAGAGCAACCTTCGCGAGATGAAACGTCTCGAGAAGATCAAAAGAGAAAAGAAAACCCCCGAGCAATTTACCACCGTTATGAAGTCGAACGACAACGTGCTTGAGATTGAAGATCTTGAGACCTTCTTCTACACGGATAACGGTGTTGTTCGCTCGGTAAACAAGATCTCCTTCGATATCCCGAAGGATTCCATCGTCGGACTTGTAGGAGAGTCCGGATGCGGAAAGAGCGTAACCAGCCTTTCCATTATGCAGCTTGTTCAGGCACCCCAGGGACAGGTTGTCGGCGGTCAGATCAGATTTAACTCCGACGAGCTTGGCAAGGATGAAAAGGGAAGAGACAAGTGCTATGACGTAACAAAGATGCCGACACTTGACATGTGCCGCATCAGAGGTAAGGATATCTCGATGATATTCCAGGAGCCTATGACCAGCTTGAACCCCGTATTTACCGTTGGTTATCAGATTGAAGAGGTGTTTTATCTCAACCATCCGGAGGCTACCAAGGAGCAGGCGAGAAAGAAGGCAATCGATATGCTGACCCTGGTTGGCATTCCTATGCCCGAAACCATGATCGATTATTATCCTCACCAGCTTTCGGGCGGTATGCGCCAGAGAGTGATGATCGCAATTGCGCTTACAGGAAATCCAAAACTGATCATCGCGGACGAGCCTACGACGGCTCTTGACGTTACCATTCAAAGCCAGATCCTCAAGCTGCTCAAGCGCGTTCAGGGCGAATGCGGGGCATCTGTTATGCTGATCACGCACGACCTTGGAGTCGTTGCCGAAATGGCAGATTACGTAGTGGTCATGTATGCGGGTAAGATCGTGGAAAAGGGTACGGTTTACGAGATCTTCGATAACCCGATGCATCCTTACACGGTAGGTATTCAAAAGGCGAAGCCTTCGCTGGCTTCTGATGCGGCAGAGGAGCTCTACAGCATCCCCGGTAATGTTCCAAACCCGATCAACATTCCGGACGAGTGTCTTTTCAAGGGCAGATGCGGCAAAAAATGCGCAGGCTGCGAAGGAAAGCCTTATCCAAAGGAAATCAAGATCACCGAAACGCATAGCGTATTCTGTCATCTGTACGATGAGGAAGGAGGGGAGAACTGATGGAAGAGAAAATTCTTGAGCAGTCCTCGAAGGAAAAGGATTATATCCTTGAGGTCGACGGATTGAAGCAGTATTTCCCCGTAAGCAAGGATTTCTTTGGCAGACCCCTTTCCTACCTTCGCGCAGTTGACGGTGTCTCCTTCAAGCTTGAAAGAGGTAAAACGCTTGGTGTCGTTGGCGAATCCGGATGTGGAAAAACAACGCTTGGAAGAACCATCCTTCGTCTCTATGACGTAACGGAGGGGAGCGCGAAGTATACCTCGCTGAAGGATAACGGTGAAAAGGTGACTTGCGATCTTGCGACGATTTCCAAAAAGGAATTCTATGATTTGAGAACCGAGCTACAGCTCGTTTTCCAGGATCCTTACTCCTCGCTTCCTCCCAGAATGACTGTTGGCTCCATTATCGGAGAGGCAGTAAAGGTGCACAAGATCGTGCCCGATTCCGAGGTCAGCACGTACGTAAGAAAGGTCATGGAAAGATGTGGACTTCAGCCGCACCATTACGACCGTTATCCGCACGAGTTCTCGGGCGGTCAGCGTCAGAGAATATGCATTGCTCGTGCACTTGCCGTAAAGCCCAAGCTCGTGATTTGTGATGAGCCCGTATCGGCTCTTGACGTTTCGATTCAGGCGCAGATCATCAATCTCTTAAAGAAACTCCAACGCGAAGAGGGAATGTCCTACATGTTCATCTCTCACGATCTTTCCGTTGTCAAGTATATCTCCGACGATATTGCGGTCATGTATCTTGGAAACATCGTTGAAATGGGTAGCACAAAGGAAATTTGTACCAACGCAAAGCATCCCTACACGCAGGCGCTCTTCTCTGCGGTTCCCGTGGCAAATCCTCATGCAAAAAGCGAACCCGTTGCACTTGAGGGCGAGCTTCCCAGTCCTGCAAATCCTCCCAAGGGATGCAAGTTCCACACGAGATGCAAGTATTGCACCGCAAAATGCCGCGAGGTAGCTCCCGAAATGAAGGATATCGGCGGAGGACATTACGTCTCCTGCCATCTTGCTGATGAGCTTTGAGCCTATGAAAAAACAGGATAAGAAGAAAACAAAAACCGTATATCTTGAGGATAAAGGCGAAACGATTTATTCGATGGCAGCTCTTTCGGGGATGACTCCCGAGGAGCAGGACGAGTTGAACAGAAAGAAGAAGAACCGTGTTGACGCGACGGCAAAAGAGCGCTGGGCAATGTTCCTTGCTGCGATGCAGGTCTATGCACCAATGCTCCTGATCGTTGTTCTGGCGTTTGGCGCGGCGGCACTTCTGATGTACCTTTTCCTGAAGTAACGAAAAAATACCGTTTGACATGTATTGCATGCCGAACGGTATTTTTTTGTCACATGTTGTCCATCTTAAAATCAAAAGAACGGTTTTGCAGGGAATGGGTTCCATTCCCCGGCAAAGCCGTTCTTTTTTTAGTAATTAAGCTTCAAGTGCATCATAGATGCTTACGTAGAAAGTATACATAGCATCCAAATAAGCCTTGTCTGCGTCAGAAGCAGAGGCGTAAGCCTCCTTGAGTTCCTCAACAGAGGTCTTAAAGCTGGTCATGTACTCTTCTTTTTCGCTGAAGAGATAATTGCGGTAGATCTTTTCGATCGCAACGAGCTTGTCGGCAAGTGCATCGCCGTCATCGGAGAGGGCTTCCTTGAGGAATGCAGTCACTCCGGCGTAGTAATAAACGTCACCTTGGATAGAGGAGAAGATTCTTACGCTTTCGATGTCGGAGATCATAATTGCACGAACGTCAGCCATAATTGCAAGCATTGCCTCTTTGGAGAGCTTGGGGGCATTGCTGTCGTACTGACCGTAAAGGACGTCGATAACCTTGAGCAGGAGTTCGTCGGCATTGGTGATGGAGTAGTTGTCCCAAACTCTGGGATCGTAAGTCTCGTCATCACCGTCCTGGATCACGTAATTGAGCATGATGTTGTAGATGGCGACGAAACGAACGCGAGCAAATGCAAGGTCAAGAGGAAGCTCCTCACCGTCAACGGTATAGTTCTTTGCGTGGAGGGCTGCGATTACGTTAGGATCTTCGGTTGCGAGGATCGTTTCGTAAAGGGTCTTAGCACGCTCGTAGAGGGCTACGAGAAGTGCCATGGTACCTTCATTCTGAACGCCCTCTTCCTTCGAGCTGAAGAGCTCAAGAACAGCGTGGAAGCGG
The DNA here is from genome assembly GCA_017453305.1 of Clostridia bacterium. GTDB lineage: Bacteria > Bacillota > Clostridia > Oscillospirales > CAG-272 > UMGS1865. The sequence goes on along the minus strand of JAFTKJ010000013.1, from coordinate 82,777 downwards.
TTCATAATGAGTGCCAGCTCATCAAAGGTGGCTGCGTTTGTACCAAGATCTGCCGCACCGTTCTTGCAAACGTTGTAGAGGTTCAGATACTTGTTATAGGAGGTTCCAAGATAGGTGTCGAAGTTCTTTTGGTCGGTTGTGGAAAGCGCATTGTACTTCTTGATTACCTCTGCCATCGCGGTCTCAAAGTCCGCGAGCGTAGACGGCTTAGCATCGGGAGCGCCGAGCAGGGCGTATTTCTCCATTGCTACGAGGAGATCGACGAACAAGGGCTCACAAGCGTTGTTCAAAACGTGGTAGCAGTACTGACCCATTATGTCGATGAACATGTTCTTGGGGTTTTCACCATATTCAAGAACGAGAACGCTACCTCTTGCATCATCGTATTGGAAGTTCAAAGAGGTCAGGAAGCCGTAAAGCTCGGCAGGGGAGAGTGCGTTGAACGCCTCCAAAGCAAGCTTGAATTCGGCATCGTTCTTAGTCTTATCCAGCGTATCGGTTGCAAGAATGTGAACCAGGTCGAGATACTTTTCCCAAAGGGTCATAAATCTTTCGGAATCCAACATAGGACCGCATTGATAGAAGTAACCGTAACCTTCCACTTTGATGTTTACGTTGTTGATATTATCGATCTCAAGAGCCTCGTAAATGTCGAGATACAGCTGGTTGCCGGAATCCTTGATGGCTTGAGTTGCCTTCATTGCTTCGCGGTAGTAGTACATGAAGAAGGAAACGTCGGCAAGATAAGCGTCGCCGGATTCGTTGCCCTGCATCCATTTCACCTCGCTGGAAGCATTGACGATATGTTCATACCATTCCTGCATAATTCCGGGGAGGGGAACCTTTTGGAACATATCATCAAAGAGGTTTTCTGCGTCGTTCTTGACGTGGATGTAATAGTAGTAAAGGATGTCGAGATAATCGTCCTTTTCACGCCATTTGGAGAGGATATCGTTGTAGAGGTAGGAATAACCGGTCTTAACGAACTCTTCGGTCTTAATGGTGTTAATAGCTACTCTGATTGCATCTTCATTAGCCTTGAGGTCCTCTGCGGTCCAGTTGACCGGGACGTTTTCAAGGGTCTTGTAAAGCTCGGTGAGATGCTCGAAAATACGAACGAGGAAATCGTGGATGTCGTTCGAGTGAACGGCAACGATCTGTTCAACGGTCTTACCCTGAGCAACGACAACCTTGGGGAAATCCTCAAGGATTTTACGGAGAATGTCTGCGTAAACGTTGAGTGTATCGTCCTCGTTCTTGAGCTTTTCAAGGTCAACGAGGGTCTCCTCATAAGAGGATGCAACGAGCACAATGGAAAGATTACTTCCAATCTCGATGGTGTTTTCGTAGGTCTTAAAGGCGTCTCTGTAGTTCAGGGAAACGACGATTGCGGTTGCACGAACGAGTGTATTTGTGTTCTCGGTTGAAATTTGTGCTCTCTGCGCCTTGGAAAGCTTGTAGTAAGCCTTGATAGCCTCAATGGTAGCGTCGCTCTTTTCGGTATCGATCGTAGCGTCCTCAGCGTCCCAATCAAAGCCCTCAAACATCTTTGCAAAATCGTTTACAAGAGAAACACCGCTGTAGGTAATGGAGATATCGTAGGTGAAGGTTTGACCGCCGTAAGTGATGGTGATCGTTTGCTTCAAAGGTGTCTCCATGTGTTCCTTGGTAGCCTGCGAAATATCGAAGCCATTGACCTGGACATTAGGGTTGGTCAGCGGAACGAACTTGGAAAGGCTTTCCTCGGTAGACTTAACGTTAAGATATCCGCCGCTGAAATCCAGCTCGGTATCGTGGCTCTGATAAGAGATCTTATCGGGGGTTTTGAGGGTTACGCTTGCAATACCGTAAACGTTTACCTTAAACGTGCACTCGTAATCAGCCGAGCCTGCGGAATACTTTACCTTAACCTCCTTCTCGCCTGCGGTAGCAGAGTCAAAGGAAACAAGGGAAACCTTATCGTTGCTCATGTTGACGGAGAAGGTTGTACCGTCGTCTCTTGCAACAACGAGCTTACCCTTGGACTTATCGAATTCATCTTCGATAAAGTATTTTGTTTCAAAGCTTTCAGCCTTGATTCTAGGAATGACGTTAACCTTGAATTCAGCGGTCATTTCCATGTAGGAAACGGTAACAGTCTGCTCGCCGAGCTGATTTTTGTTATATCCGCTTACGCTAACGCCTTCGGCGGTGAGAGGAAGGTCACTTTCCTCACCGTTCAGGATGTAGGTCAGTTTACCCGTGGAAAGGTCGAGCTCCTGACCAGCAACGTAGGTTGCGCGAGGAGCATCCTTCGTAGAGATGAAGAGCTCGCTCACTTCCTCACCCCCGCAACCCGAAAGGGTTGCGAGAGAAAGGATGCAAAGCATAACAACCAGTAATAATTTGAATATCAGTTTGTTATTTCTCATACTTATCCACCTTAATTATTGGTTATTTCTTCCCACTCTGCGTAAAGAACCGTTCCATCGGGAGCTGTGTTAACGTCTTTTGCGGAGTAGATCGTACCGGATGCAGACCATCCTACAAATTCGTAACCTGCACGTGCAGGTGCAGAGGTTCCGTTGAAGGTGTTTTCGTTGATCACGGAGTTTGCATTCTTAGTGAAGGATACAACGTAGCTTGCGTCATCGGAAAGCTCACAGCCAAAGATCACTGGTCTGAAGGTACTATTGAAGAATTTATTCCATTCTGTGGGAACGGTTGCCGACTCGATGTAAAGGGTTGCATTGACCATTCCGTAGAATGCATGCTTTCCAACAAAGGTAACCGTGTCGGGAATTGTGACGGAGGTAGCGGCGGTGCATCCTCTGAATGCAAAGTCGTTTACATCCGTAACAGTAGAGGGAAGGTTGATGCTCTTAAGAGCGGAGCAACCAAGGAACGCGTGATGGTCGATCACTTCAACGCTTCCAAGATCAACAGATGCAAGGCTTGTATTGCCTCGGAAGGCATACGCGCCGATCTTTTTGACGTTTGCGGGAATGGTTACGGTTTCAAGGGCAGTACACTTATAGAAGGTGTAGTCCTTGAGCTCCGTAAGACCTGTTCCAAGAGTTACGCTCTTGAGCTTCGGACAATTGAAGAAGGTCTTATTTCCAAGGTCGGTTACACTGTTGGGAATTACGATATCGGTAATACCAATGCAATTTCTGAATGCCTGATCGCCGATGGATTGGATACCCTCGCCAAGGGTGACGGTACCGATGATCGGTTCCTCGGAGCCCTCCATATAAAGCTGGCTGTGTCCAAGGTTCTGGCAGTTGTAGAATGCGTACTTACCAATCGTTTTTACCGAGCCGGGAATCGTGAGGGAGGTAATGTATTGGCAATTGTAGAATGCAGAGCGTCCAATGTACTCAACGGTGTTGGGAATTACCAACTCCGTCATTTCACTTCCATCACTGAATACCCAGTTTTGACATTTGTAGAATGCATAATCACCGATGTACTTGACCTTTTCGGAAAGACGGATCGTGATAGGAGCAGTGAAGGGGAATGCGTTGCCGTAGAATGCTCCCTTACCGATGATCTCAACCGAATCCGGCATGTAGGTATAGAAAACGGGAATGCCGTAGAAGGCATAGTTTGCAATACCTCTGGTGCCCTCTTCAATGTTGAGCATTTCGTAATATCCGGGGATCATGGGAGGTGCCGCCATACCAACCACCCAGTCGTCAACGTAGATCGCGCCGCTCTTTGTGGAGGTATACTTGTAAGTATTGTAGAATGCATATCCGCCAATGGAGGTTACCGAATCGGGAATATCGATCTCATTGATCTTTGTGCAACCCATGAAAGCATAGTTGCCAATGGTCAAAAGATTTTCCTTCAGGGTGATGTCGGCAAGATTTTTGCAGTCACGGAAAGCGTTCTCACCGATGGAGATCAGTGCATTGTCGAAAATTGCTTCCCAAAGCTTTTCGCAGTTGTAGAAGGTTGCTCTACCAATGTACTGAACGCCGGAGACGGAAATGCTTTCAAGGAGCTTGCAGTTTTGCAATGCAAAATCTGCAAAACCGAGAATCGTTGCGGACAAATCAATCAGGGTGGTTTCGGTTCCTTTTTCTACAGTGAGCTGTCCACCGGTACATCCAAGCTCGGTGATTTCCTTATCCTTTACCTCAAGGAGCCATCCGTCGACGCAGAAGATCAATTCAGCGGCTTCATAAGGCTTTGTTCCTGAGAATGCCTCGCTGCCGATTGCGGTAAGACCGGTACCGAGAGTGATTTCCTCCACTGCAACGCAGCCCTGAAATGCACCGTACTCGATTTTTTGCACCGTGTTGGGAATCACGATTTTGGTGATGAGCTTGAGATTTCCAAACGCGCTGTTTCTGATATACTCGATCTTAGGAGTCAGTGTCAGCGAAGCAACCGACTCGCAGTTGTAGAATGCATACGCTGCGATATCCTTCGTGTTTTGACCGAGAACAAGCTCGGTTGCCGCTTTACAGTCGGAGAAGGAGTATTGACCGATAGAGGTGATGGTGTCGGGCAGAATGATCTTTTCAAGAGCAATGCAGCTCGAGAAGGCATATTCGCCGATGGTTGTGATGGAATTACCGAAATTGACTGTTTTCAGTGCATCGCATCGAGAGAAGGTAAAGGGATTGATCGCAGTAACCGTATCGGGAATCGTGATGGTAGAGAGGAGCTTACAGCTTTGGAATGCGTAAGAGCCGATGGAAACCACTCCCTCGGGAATGATGACCTCGGTGAGGTTTGCACTCTTGGTAAAAGCTTTTTCTCCAATCGTTTTTACGTTTTCGCCAACGGTAATGGTGGTGATCTTGCTGTTGTTGTAGAATGCCTTATCCGCAATTGCGGTAACGGGCTTGTTGCGGTGCTTTGCGGGGATGATAACGTCACCCTCGGCGGTTCCGCCGCCCGTTACGGCATATTCGGTATCGTTGTTGATCAAGGCATATTTCAATCCATTTTCTTCGGGTCTTACAAAATCCTCATAAACCGCCCAATCGGAGTTGCGGGTTTCATCACCCGTTCCGTTTGCTCTGATTTTGATATCGTAAGTGCCCGCCTCGAGATAGTCAAGGGCGATGAAATTGGATTTTGTGGTTTTTTCACGCTCTTCACCGGAAATGAGGATCGAGTAAGATTTTGCTCCCGGAACCTTATTCCATTGAATTGTGAGTTTTTCTTCATTGAAAATGAGTCCGGAGGGCTTGTTGAGCTTTTCGCCGCAGGAAGCAAGCATCGTAACGCAAAGGACGAATAAGCTGATAACGCATAATAATTTTATTAATTTTTTCATTTTATTCTCCCTTCTGTTATTTTGCCTGACGCTTTTTTCTGTCGCGAATGATCTCATGGATCCACTTAAACTTGAACTTACGTACTGCTACGTCAAGGAGGAAGAGAACGATGACTGCGATGATAAAGGGAATCTTCGGATCATAAGTTCTTTCGAAGTACTTGGTAGCATCGTCGAATACCTCGTAAGCGGTGTTGATGACCTCACCGTCGCCGTACTTTGCAAGGTTTGCGCAAAGAGCTGCGGCAACGTCGGTATCAGCGAATACGTTGTATTCCTGAGAGTAAGAAAGCACCTTTTGGATAGTGGTAGTAGCAACAACGGTTCCGTCGGCTGTCTTTCTGTTTACGACGATGGTGTGGATGCCGGGGGTAGTAACCGCAAAGGTAAATCTCGAGTAGCCTTCATTTGCGCCTGCGGTGAAGGTCTGGACCTTTTCGGAAACCTCATCGGTTGCGGGACTCGTGACAATTGCCTCGATGATCTCACCTTCGGCAAGATCGGTAAATACGCTGAGCTGAGTCAAGTAGTTGTTTCCGGTAACCTCGGCATCAATGCTCTTGGTTCTGATATTTTCAGAGGGGAAGAGCGAGGTGACGATGTTATTTACAATTGTTGCACCAACTGTGCTTGAAATAAAGTCAGCAGACCAGGTTCCGTTCAGGTCACACGCAAAGCTTCCAACTCTGCCGCGACCCAACTTCCACTCGGCGTAAATGGGAGTATATTCACCCATCAGAATGACGGTTGCGTCCTTCTTTGCTTTTACACCGTAGAAGCCGTCGAGCTCAGGCATGTTTTCCTGCTCGATGCCGTTTACTACCAGGCTGTAGTTTGCAATCTTGGGAGTAAACGGTTTGTAGTTTACGTCCTTGATTTCGGGGACCTCAAGGTCTTCTCTCATCGCTTCGGGGACTTGCTCGATGTCGGTAACGTTGTGGAAGTTCGTTTCGGGAACGTTTGCGTATTCAACAAGGATCTTTTTCATCAAGGTCTCTGCAGAGGAGGAAGCCTGGACGCCTACGATAGACATCGTAATGCCTGCCTCGGCATTTTCCTTCATGAACGCACCGTATTCTTTTTCGGTATCACCGGGTTCACCGTCGGTAACGACGATGATGTGCCGTCTCTCAACCGAGGTGTTGGCAAGTAGAGCCTTACCTGCACGCTCGAATGCAAGAGAGAAGTTGGTTCCACCGTTCAGGTTTTCTTCCTTTTCGGAAAGCAGTGCAATTGCCGAAAGGATCTTTTCACGCTGTGTACGAGGAGTTAACTCAATTTCTTCAGAGAAGGAGGTACCCAGCGTCATAACGCCGACGTAGTCTCTTTCGGAAAGGGCAGAGAGGCAAGCCTCAGCACCCTGCTGAGCGTAGTAAAGCTTACTTTCCTCATACTTTTCCTGACCTGCATACCACATCGATCCCGAAGTATCTATGATGATCATAACCGCAACGGGAGGCGTGTAGTTGATTGCCTGGAGGGGAAGCATTTGCTGATACAGCGTGTTGTTCATGTCGTCAAAGGTGTAGGCATTTGCGGTCCATTCGTCTCCCGAGTCAGGAGTTTCCTTGTTTCCGCACACGGTAAAGAGACCGCCGCCGATATCATTGACGTAGGTGAAGAGGATCTGGTCGAAGCCCTCGGGCATATTTTCGTTCGAGATATTGCAAAGAATTACCTCGTCGTATGCTCTGAGGTCATCAACGGTCTTGGGAAGGTTTTCGGTGTCCTCAATGTTCAATACCTTTACGTTCAGCTCGTCCTTCAGCATATCGCAAAGGGAGGCGGATTCGTTTTCGATGCTCTCAATTACGAGGATCTTATCGTAAATATCGAGGTAGAAATACGAAAGGTAGGTATTGTTTTGTGTAAGGGTATCATCTTCCGATTCGATCTCGAAGGACATCACGTGCATTCCCGGGACGACGAATGCGTAGGGAATGGTAACGGTTTGTACGCCTTCCTTGAGGTTGATCTCAATTGCCTCTCCTGCAACACCGTTGTCGTAGGGGGTAATCTTTGCAGAACCCTCGTAGGAGCTTTGGAGAGAGAGATCAAAGTTGAACTTTTGACCAACGACGATCTTATCCTTGATTTCAGCCAGAGAGTTCAGCTGAACCTCCGACTTGTTATCGTCCTGATCATCGGGGAAGTATACGGTATCAACCATAATTCCCTGTGCCGAGATGGATTTGATGACGTTGGTTGCTGCGCCGTCGGTTTCGATGGCGTCGGTGATGAGAACGATCTTAGCACTTTCGGGATTTCTGAAAAGTGTAGATGTGTAGGTGAGTGCAGAGGCAATATCCGTAGCGGTCGTATCGGGAAGCTCTGCTTTGATGTAATTTGTGTAGGTTTCCGAGGTGTCGCTCGAAAGCTCCGATGCGTACACCTGATCAAAGCCGAAGGTAACAATACCAAGCTCAAACATTGTATCGGTGCTGTCGATGACGTCTCTGATGAATTCATCAACTTCATCCTCGGAATCGCTCGTGCTGTACGATGCGTCAACGAGAAGAATGATCTCGTTATCGTTGTTCGGAATGCTGTATCCGAAAATCATGCCCGCAAGCACGGCTATAGAGAGAACCATGATAACCATATGAAGAACAATGGAGGTTATGTGGTTTCTTGTGAACCGGTACCGCTTGTTCATTCTGAAATAGGTGAGCAACGTCAGACCTATTGCAGGAATGAGAAGAAGTAACAGCCACGGATTTGAAAAAATAATTTTAAAATTCGTCATTTTTCTTTCCTATTCCTATAATTGCTCGCGAGATTTTAACCACCATTCAATAAAGAGCAGGGCAACGAGCGCGATTGCAAAGTAAAGCAGCAAATCGAGATCGTTATTGTCCTCCTCCTCATAGAAGAAGGGATTTGTGAGTACGTCCTCCGTAAGCTCGGTATTACTTTCGCTTGCGGGGAGCTTAACGTAAAAGTTTTCAACTGCTTCCTCACCCGAAATAAGGACCTGCGTTGCGGTGTATACACCGGGTGCTACGACCGTGTGCTCTGCAGGGAGAGAGTCAAAGTCGATATCGGTCTCAGGGCCTACGAGGAAGAGTTCGTCGCCACGGGAGTTCAGTTCTACGGTATCGTTGATGTCAAATACGTAGTCTCTGATGGTGGCAGGGGTGAAGTATTCGAAAATGTTATACAAGAACAAGGGGAATTCCTGGATCATCGAGATGTTCGAATAGTGAATATCAAAGTTCATAACGACCATCTTTGCGTCGATCTCATCCTTTACGAATACAACGGGAGAACCGTCGCAGGACATGATCGGTGTAAAGTCACCGTAATCCTCAACACCGCGGTAAAGCGTTACCTCAATGTTTTCGGGATTGATGTTCTGCATGATGGGATGGGGATCCTCAGCTGCGAATTTCCAGGTGCCTGCAAAGGGCATCCAATAAGCTCCAAGCTTCATATCCATTCCTGCGGGGATGTAGTTGGGGTCCATGATGATAACTACACCGTCAATGGGAAGAGTGGGGGGGAGCTCATGCTCGAAGATGTAGACGTCAAAGCCTTCCACTTCGGGGGTTTGATCCTTCTTCACTTCGGTGATCTCCACGTCCCAGCGTCCTTTGAGCTGATCACGGAGAACCATGAGCGCACTACTGAAGAAGTTGTTGGGACGAGAGCTGTAGTACTGAACCTTCAGCTCGGGCTTGGTACCGCCGTAAAGATAATAAATGTTGTCGTAGCTGAGAGAATCGCTTTCGTCAATGCGAACGCTGATAGACTCGTACGAGAAGATGTTTACGATCTCGTCAGGAGCTACTATATTGGGATTATCCTTGGCGGCATCCTCGTCGTAAGTAGAAAAGACGAGCGTGGTGACGTTGCCGTTATAGCATCTTGCAACGGTCTCGATGCTGACCGTATCACCTCCGACGTTTGTGCCGGAAATATCAACGAATACTCTCAAGTCAGCGTCAATGCCGTAGGTTACAACGTCCACCTCAAAGGTGTACCAGTTCTCAATCAGATTTGCTCTTACGTCAAGAACTGCGGCATTCCACTCAGTATCCTCTGAAACGTCAACAACCTTTACTTTGCCCTTGTCGATGTAGGTGGTGTCCGTGTAAAGAAGCACCTCAACGTCAGGGGTAAAGGCGGTGATCTCCTCGGCAAGAGAGATTGCCTTAGCAATATCGGGCTCTGCGTAGGTGAATTTTCTATCCTCGGAGGAGGGATCCACAAGGGAGTTGAGTGCTTCGTAAACCTCACCGGCACGGTCACTGCCAACCTCTTGTACGAGGTAGTAGGGCTTATCCGATGCAACGATTACGGAGACCTTTTGATCTTCCTTCTCAAGGGTAGCCTTTGCATATTCAAGGGCTTTGTCCACCGCGCGTTCGATACGGGTTTCGCCTCCGGTTGAGGTCAGCATGGAAGCGGAAACGTCGATGATCATGATCTTTTCTGCGCTCTTGCTTTCTTCCTGCTCGGGAATAAAGGGTTGCGCAATGATGAATGCGGAGATAGAGATAATAAGAACCTGGCAGATAATCAAAAGAATGTTGCGCAGCTTATTGATCGGTATCTTCTTTTTTCTGTACTTTAAACTCAAATTCCAGACGAACGTACTGGAAATGACTTTGTTTTGGTAGTTGGGCTTGATGATATAGATGATCAGCAGCACGATCAAACCAATCAGACCCAATAAACCTAACGGGGTTAATAAACTCATGCCATAATACCAACCTTCAGTAATTCTTTAAACAGCATCCTCTCAAGCGGTTGGTCGCAGCAGACCGATATATAATCGGCTCCTCGCGATGCGCAGAAGGAACGAAGATCTTCGCGCATATCTCTAAGAGCGTGCTCATATGCAAGGATATTCGCACGGTCTATCTTGATTCTCATGTTTTTAGAATCCTCGATTGCTGCTGCCTCAGAGTCGATCAAATTGACGCGTCCGGTGTACGCGGGATCAATCTCGTCGGGCGTAAGGATCTGTAAGAGAAGGACCTGTTTTTTCTTGAAACACAGGAAATCTACGACCTTCTTCCAGTCACTGTCCGTAAAGAAGTCGGAAATAATGACTGCAAGACCGTCGTTAGAACCTATGTTGGGGCAGCCAACGACTGCCTTGTAGATATCAGACTCGTTTTCAAAGGAAATATTCTCAAGCGTGCTAATAGCATCGAAGAACGAACGTTTACCAACGATCGTACCGAAAGGATCCTCTGCCTTTTCGCCTTTTACCAGCTTGAAGGAGACCTTATCCATATTGTGAACGGAGAGATAACCGAGTGCGGCGGCAACACCAAGTGTGTAGTTTGCCTTCTCGGGCATATCCTTACCCATAGATGCTGAGCAATCTATGAAGATTTGGGTATGCATCTGTCGTTCATCGGTGAAGAGCTTGAGAAAGAACTTTTCAAAACGGCTGTATAGATTCCAGTCGATACGGCGTATATCGTCGCCGAGCTGATACTCGCGGTAATCCGCGAACTCTACGGTTTGACCGTAGGTTCTGACCAGATGCTTACCGCCGAAGAATCCGCCAAGATTGGCGCGAAGCTCAAGCGCGAGCGTTTCGAGACGACTGAAAAACGCATCGTTTAAATAAGAACCTTTCATTATTGATTACTTTCTCCCAAACAATATTGATTACTTTCTCCCAAACAATCCGCGCTTCTTAGCGTCGGTATTCTTTTCGGTGGTTTCAGTTTCGTCTTCGGTAGTAACAGTAGCCTCTGCCTTAGCCTTGATGACGGGCTTTTCAGCAGCGATCTTACATTTGTCGATCAGTTCAGCAACGATCATATTGATGATCTCGTCTGCGGAAATTCTTTCTGCAGCAGCCTCGAAGGTGAGCTTGATACGGTGACGGAGAACGGGAAGTGCGAGTTCGTTGATATCACTGTAGGAAACGTTGAATCTGCCATTCATAAGAGCCTTGACCTTTGCGGCGGAGATCAGAGCCTGACCTGCACGGGGAGAAGCGCCCAAACGTACGTACTTCTTTGCAGCCTCGGATGCGCACTCGCTGTCGGGATGGGTAGCGGAGCAGAGCATCATAGCGTACTTCATAACCTCGGTAGCAACGGGAATTGCGTTTGCAGTAGCTCTCATTTCAAGGAGCTCTTCGCCGGTACAAGCTGCGTCTGCAACTTCTGCCATGGTCTTCTGGGTCATATTAACGATCTCGAGGAGCTCGTCGAGGGAGGGGTTCTTAACGATGATCTTGAACATGAAACGGTCCATCTGTGCCTCGGGCAGGGGATAGGTACCATCCTGCTCGATGGGGTTCTGGGTAGCAAGAACGAAGAAGGGCTCTTCGAGCTTTCTCGAAACACCCATAACGGTAACGGTGTGCTCCTGCATTGCCTCAAGCAGAGCCGACTGAGTCTTAGGGGTTGCGCGGTTGATTTCGTCCGCAAGGATAATGTTGGAGAAGATAGGACCGGGCTGGAACTCAAACTTGGAGTTGCCGTTATCATCCTTAACGATGATGTTGGTACCGGTAACGTCAGCAGGCATCAAGTCAGGGGTAAACTGAATTCTGGAGAAGGGAAGGCTGAAAACTCTTCCAAGGGTTCTTACAAGACGGGTCTTACCAACTCCGGGAACGCCCTCAAGAAGAACGTTACCGCCGGCGATCATTGCGATAACCGCACCCTCGATAACTTCCTTTTGACCAATCACGTCACGGCCGATCTGCGCGTAAATGTTTTTGCACTGTTCGCTGAATTTCTTTACATTCTGCTCTGTAATCATTTTTTTAACCTCGCTTTCAAACTTTTGTTAAGTTAAACAATTCCAATGTAGTTTTTAATAATTTCTTTTTGCTCTTCGGTCAGACCTTCGTCGTTTTCCTTAAGAGCTTCTTCAATTGCTTCTTGGTAGTCTTTGATAACTTCCTTGTAGAAGGTTTCACCGTTGATGATCTGGTTGAAGCTTTCATACTTTCCGGAAGCACCACCTGAAGAGGGGTCTCCGTTTCCGCCGGGACCTGCGCCGCCGTCGGTTTCGGGAACGTCATCTGCTTCCTCTTCGTCCTCGGTTTCATCAGCGCCCGAGTCGTCAAGGGGAATAAAGATTGCTTCGAATTCAAGTGCGGTCTCGACGCCCTCGTCAATTCTTGCGGGGCTTGTGTTGCCATCGCTCCAAGCCTTGAATATGTAGCCATCGTTGGCAAATGCAACAACGAGCTTCGTGCTCTCGCCCTTCAAAATGTCCTGGCTGGTGTCACCGAGAATAAATCCGCATTCTTCGTCGTCTACGCTGTATTCAACCGAGTAATAAACCGGAGGCGGATCGGGGATGAGTGCATCAAGCACCTCCATTCCGCTGGGGATGATTCCCGCGCCGCAAAGGCCTGTAACGGTTGTCATACCAAGTCCGAAAACAGCCGCGATAGAGCAAACGATGATGATCTTTGTCGAAAACTTAAACTTGATGGTGTTTGCCTCAAACTTTGCAAGCTCGCGCTTTGCATCCTCACGCTGTGCGGTGGCGATGTAGGAGTCGTCGCCGTCATACTCGACCATCGTAATCAGTCTTTCTTCAAGACCGTAACGGTCAATTCTTCTTGCGTTGCTCTCGGCAGTCGGTTTGAATTTCTTGTAGTAGAAGAAAACCGTCATTGCCGCGGAAGCGACTACGAGAAGTGCGAGAGAGATCCAAAGTCCTGCTCCAAAATCGCAGAACCAGCAAACAGTTGCCATTACGAACGCTGCCGTAAGACCAATTGTAAGACCGGGGAGAAGCGATTTTAAGACTGCCTCAAATCTGAGTCTCGAATCGTATTTCGCGAAATACTTTTTGGGATCCATTTGTTCTCCTTTCTTGCGCTTACTGCGCATTTTGATTTTAATATATTTTATTTTAATATATTTAATAATAATATAATACGCACGCGCACGCGCGCGTATTAAAAAAGATGAACGTAAAAACCGTCGTATCAATCGTACCAAAGCACTTTTTTACCGACGGGCGTACGTGTCGGGCAGATGTGCCGCCGAAATGATTTTCCGGACGTACGAAAGGAATGCAACTGCCCGTATAATATTCCCGCCCGTAAAAAAATGCTTCGGAAATATCATTAAGAGATTGCGTACCTTAAGATTTTGAATACTCCCACTCGCAGTCCGAGGCCGCCGTATTAATAGGCTTGCTATCAATACGGCAGCCTCGAGTGCCCGTCGCAAGCACGCTCTCCACTCGTGCGAGTGGAGAGCGCCTCACGTACAAGCACTGCTTGTGTGAGTTTTGTTGACTCAATTGCCGATCAATCGGTCAATTAAGCTGCGGGAGTCCAAAGGGTGGTCGAGCCGTCGGCGTTGGTTACAGCGGTGATCTCACCGGTTGTAACGTCGATGACGAGAACGTTGCCGTCCTTGTCGCAAACCTTAGCTGCACAACCCTTGAATGCGGCTGCATCGAAGAGTCCATCTGTGAAGAACGCCAGGATTTCCTGATAGCTATAGTTCTTGAAGTTGATGGTTTGCTCAGCGGTCCAACCGTTGAAAGCGGACGAGTAGAGAGATTTTTTACCCCAATTGCTGTTGTTATGATTGAAGCCGATGTCATAAATGTTCAGCGTCTTAACCACTCCGGCATAGGGTGTCAGCTCATTGTACTCAAAATGCGTGAAGAACTGCAGCTCGACAGTTTCCTTGCTGAAGAACTCATCCTGCCATACAATCTTTGCATTACAACCATCCAGATATTTTTTATCCCATCCGGAGTGACCGTAGCGGGGGAATCCCTCAAGGTCATTAAGGAAGATAATGGTCTGATTTGCGGTCCAACCGTCAAATACGTTGTTGTAGTAAACGTCGTAAGCGTCGGGAGAACCACCGGGGAGATAGAGTGTTTCAATACCGGTACAATCCTTGAATGCGTAATCTGCAAGATGGTCATATGCGGATACACCGTAGTTATCACCCGTGGTGAAGTAGAAGTTGGTAAGACCGGTGCATCCTGCAAATCCATAAGATTCAATGCAAGAATAACCGTCGTTACCGTAGAGGGTAAATTCCTTAAGCGAAGTACAACCTGCAAATGCATAGCTGTTGATGATGTCTGCCATGTTGTCCGGCGTTCTGTCATCGTTGTCGATGATAGTGGTGAGTGCCGTGCAGTTTTCAAAGAAGCGAGAACCGATCGTTGCATCGAAGAAGCAAACTCCTTCAAACTTAACGGTTTCAAGCTTTTCGTTGTTAGCGAATACACCTACAGAGTTGAGGTTGGTTACGCTTGCAGGAACAACTGCATTGACAAGTCCGGTGTTAGTAAACATATAAGCGGGGAGCTTGCCACCGGCAATCTTATTCGGAACTGTCACGGTAGTCATGCCGGCGCATCCGTCAAAGAGATTTGTGCCAAGCGCGTATGCTGCATCCGTATCATCCTTGTCTTCAAATACGAAAGAATTCAAGGTTGTACAATTAGCAAATGCGTAGTTGCCAATGCTGTTTACACTCTTGGGAATGATGACGTTGTTCAGCTTGGTACAGCCGTTGAACGCGTAGTTTCCAATAGAGGTAATGCTGTTGGAAAGCTTAACGGATACGAGATCCTCGCAGTTTGCAAATGCGTAGTCGGGAACGGTTGTGATCTTGCTGGGCAGTACGAGGCTCTGAATGTGAGAACCAACGAATGCACCTGCAGCGATCTCATAAACGGTGTCGGGAAGCTGGAGGCTGGTTGCGGTGTTGGAAACGGGGTTGAATACCAGCGTGTAAGCCGTCCAGTCGTAGAGGATACCGTCAATAAACTTGTAAGCGGTGTTGTCCTCGTGCAGGGTGAAGGAGGTAAGTCCGATACAACCTGCGAAGGGGTTACCGTCAAGTCTTGTAATGGTTTGAGGAAGTGCTACTGCCTGGAGCTGTTCGCAGTATCCGAATGCAAGAGAACCGATGAAGCTTACACCCTCGGAGAGAGTGAGTGTCTTAAGCTCGTCACAATCGTTGAATGCGTAGCCGCCAATGTAGCCGGTGTTACCGTAGATGACGACGTCGGTCAGTCTATCGCAGTTTGCGAATGCGTAGTCGCCGATGGTCGTCAGAGCAGCGGGAAGAGAAACCTCTTCAATACCGTTGTTCTGGTAGATCTTCTGAACTCCACTGTTCTCAAATACGTGACCACCGATGAGCTCAAGACCCATAGGAAGCGTAACGGTTTCGAGTGCCGTGGTGCCCTTGAAGATGTTATCGTTTGCGGCGGTAGCGGTACCAAGCACGGTCATAGCGCTGCCTTCAGCAAAGGTAACGGTCTTCAATGCGGTACAGTTCTCAAATGCAGAGGTGCCGATGGTGTGTACGCTTGCAGGAATGGTTACGCTCTCAAGAGCAGTAGCGCCTGCATAAGCGGACGCGCCGATGGTTTCAAGGTTCTCAGGAAGCGTTACGGTGGTAAGCGCGGTCAGATCCTTGAAGATGTTTGCGGGAAGCTCTACAATTGCGGTGCCGTTCAGCTTGATGGTTGTAAGCTCGGTATCACCCTCGAACATTGCAGTTCCGATTGTAGTAAGATCTGCTGCAACGGAGAGATCAATGGAGGTGAGCTTGACGCAATTCTTGAATACCTGGTTACCGATGGATTCAAGTACGCTGTCCTTTTCAAAGATGACGGAAGTGAGCTTCGCGTTGTCGATGAATGCAAAGTTGTCAATCATCTTAACCGCTGCGGGAATGGTTACAGACTCAAGTGCTGCACCATAGAACGACTGGTTGCCGATGGATTCAACACTTGCGGGAAGCTGGATTGCGGAAAGCTTTGCGCACCTGTAGAACGTGTGGGTGTTGATCGCCTTCAGCGCTGCGGGGAGGATGATGGATTCAAGCTCTGCACAGCCGGAGAATGCGTGGTTTCCAATGTACTGAATGTTGTCCGAAAGAGTAACGTTCTTCAGAGATACGCAGTTTTGGAAGATACCGTTGTTGTTGTAGCCGGAGTAAACGTGTCCGAGCTCGAGGATGGGGGAGTTGCGATCCATGGTAAAGGTGGTCAGGCTTCTCGATTCACGGAAGGCTTCGGGGCCGATTACCTTGATGGATGCAGGAATGGTGATGGTCTCAAGTGCGGAGTACGCAAATGCGGATTGACCGATTTCCTCAAGACCTGTGGGAAGGTTAACGGTTTTACCCTGGAATACGTAGAATGCCTTGTCATCGATGTACTTGACACCGTCAGCAACGGTGAATTCGTCAACGATTTTGCCTGCAGGGAAGTAGACCAGTCTTTCGCCGTCCTTGGTGTAGATCGCGCCGTTAACAACCTTGTAGTTCTGGCTCTCACCGGAGAAGGTGATGGAGCTGAGCTTAGGAATGATCGGAACGGAGTTAAATCCTCCTGTCATTCCTATATCAAAGGTTGCAGCGGAGATTCCCTTAATGCCTGCGGGAAGTACTACAGACTCAAGACTTGCACATCCACTGAATACGCTGGTGCCGATTTCGACAACGGATTCGGGGAAGGTGATCGACTTGAGCGATTCACAGCCGTCGAATGCAGCAGTGCCGACAGTTTGGAGTGCGCTACCCGGTGCAAAGGTAATGGCTGTGAGGGAAGTGCAATCAAAGATTGCGTTGCTACCCAGAGAGATTACAGTTGCGGGAACCTCAAAGCTCTTGAGGTTGTTGCAGTAAGCGATACCGTATTTGGGCATAGAGGTAAAGGTGGAACCTGCAGCAAACGTGATGGTCTCTGCGGTAAGATACTCCATGTAGTATCTACCGTGGATGGAAGATACCTTGGGGAGGTTGAGTGCAAGAGTATCAACGTACTGGAATGCATACGTTGCAATTTCCACTTCGGCTTCCAGGTTGAACTGGAGGACAACGTCCTGTGCCGCAGAGGTGCCTCTGAGTGCGAATGCACAAGAGCCGATGTAATCCAGGTGCTTAGGAAGAACGACCTTGGTGATGGTGTTATTTGCACCTGCAAAGATGCCGTACGTCTCACTCGAGGTGTTCCATTCGTCTGTAGGAACGAAATTACCAATGTAGAGGGATGCGTTGGGATCGGTTGCTTCCTCAAAGATAACGGTGTGAATGCCGGTGGTATTGAGGAATGCGCAGTCCTCAACAACGTTTACGGTGTTGGGAATCGTAACAACTCCGTCCACACCCTTATTCGCGAGAGGACAGTAGAGAAGTGTAGATGCAACGCCGTTTGCGTCGAGGACGTAAAGGATGCCATTGATGGACTTGAACTGTGTGGAGCCCTCTTCAACGGTAATGTTAGCGAGGGTCGTGCAGTTATTGAAGATCTGGCTAAAGGTCTTGTAAACAAGGCCGTCCTTCTCACCAATTCCGTAAAGAGATTTATCAGCATCCGCCTCGGTATAAGCCAAAGCTCTTGCAGGAATCTCGATATCGGTGATGTGTGCCCAAGCAAAAGCATTGGGAGAAATGGAAATAGGAGCGGTTCCGCCCTTTGCGAAGGTTACAGTATCAAGAATGTTGTAGTAGCTGTAAGTGCCGGTTGCACCGAATGCATAAGCACCGATCTTGGTTACTGTACTGGGGATCTCAATGCTGGTAAGTCCGTACTTAGAACCGTAACGGTTATAAGCGGTTTCACCGAATGCATAGTCATCGATGACCTCGAGGCCTTCGTTAAGGGTTACGTCAGCAAGTCTGACCGCGCAACGGAATGCGTTCTTACCGATGTACTTGAGGTTTGCACCAGCGGTGAAGGAGGTGAGCTTGTTGTTGCTTGTGCTGTACGACCAGGTCGTGAATGCATAAGCACCGATGGAGGTTACTCTGTCGGGAAGGTCGATGGTTGCGATTCTGGTGTTGTAGAATGCACCGGAAGCAGCCGCACCTGCATCGGGAGTACCAATGGTCAAAGGCGTCTCGCCATCTTCAATGGTAAGCGTCTTAAGACCGGTACAGCCGGAGAATGCACCGTCTGCAATGCTGGATACGTTTGCGGTAATGGTGATTGCGGAAAGCTTGGTGTTACCCTTGAATGCGTCTGCACCGATGGTTACGAGCTTCGCGGGAGTGGGGAAGCTTTGGAACTTCGAACCGTAGAACGCGCGAGCACCGATCGTCGTGGTGTAAGAGGGAAGGGTATCAATGTTGGTGAATCCGCACTTGTTGAACGCATCGTTGCCGATGGTCAAAGTTGCGTCAGCAGACTCGGAGTGCTTGAAGGTCACAGAAGTAAGGTTGGAGCAGCCGGAGAATGCCTCGTCAGCAATCTTGGTTACGTTCGCACCGATTACAATGGACTTCAGATCCGTGTTGCCGATGAATACTGCCTTATCAATGGTGGTAAGGGTTGCGGGGAGGTCTGCCTCGCCGATCACGCCTGCTTTCTCAACAACGAGAGCTACAGGGTAGAACTTCAGCGTGGTCAGGTTGAAGTCGTAGAGAACACCGTTCTCAGACTTGAGGTTGGTGTTGGCGGGATCAACGACGATTGCCTTAAGAGCGTTACAGCCGCTGAATACCGCGCCGTCGAAGTTGGAAACGGAAGCGGGGAGGTTAACGGTAGTCAATCTTACACAGCCGGCGAATGCATATTCACCGAATGCAAGAGTGGTGCTGCCTTCTGCAATGGACATAGAAGCAATGCCCGTGCAGTTTTCAAATGCTCTTGCGCCAACGACGGTAGTATCCTTCGGAATGGTTACCGCATTGATGTTGGAGCAGTTGGAGAATGCGTAAGCGCCGATCTCGCCGACGAAAGCGGTACCGAAATCAAGCGTGCTGAGCAGTGCCTGGTTCTGGAATGCGTTGTCGCCGATCTTGGCAATGTTTGCACCGTTGCCGATGGTGAAGCTGTTCAGCTTTGCATCAAGCTTGCTTACGGGCATGAATGCGCCGGTGCCGATGGTGATCTTACCGCCGTCAAGGGTCTTGCCGTCAGCGCTGCCGCCGATGGTAACACTTGTGAGCTTGGAGCATGCTGCGAATGCATAATCGCCAATGGTCAGATCGTTTTGCTTTCTGTCACCGTTGAAGGTAACGGTCTTGATGCCGGAGCATCTGTTGAAGGCGTAATCGCCAATGCTCTTAACGTAGTTGGGAATAGTTACGTTCGTAATGCCTGCGCAATTCTGGAACGCTCTGTCACCGATGTGCTGGATACCGGTGGGAATGGTGAAGTCGCCGCTGATGAACGCTGCGGGAACGAATACGATCGTATCCTCGAGAGCGTTGGTAAGAAGACCTGCTACGGAGCTGTAGTTTGCATGGCCCTTTTCAACCGTGATGGTGGAGAGAGCGGTGAGCGACTGGAGCATATCAATGTTGACGTTCTCAAGCGCTGCGGGAATCTTCATGGACTTCACGTTGTTGCATCTGTAGAAGGAGTCGTTCTCGAAGGTTACGTTGGCGGTTCTGCCCTCAACGAAATCAACGGACTCAAGCGCGGTGCAGTAGTTGAATGCTCTGGAAGCGATGGTAGTTACGCTCTTGGAGATTACTACGCTCTCGAGCTGAGAGTAATTGAACGCCTTGTTACGGATGACCTGAATCTCTTCGCACATAACGTACGTACCGGTCTTAGCTCTCGGAACAACCTCAAGGTAGGTTGCGCCGTCGCCGCCAAGGTCTCTGTATACGAGTACGCCGTCATCGGAGAGGTAGTTGCGTACGTGGTTGCCCTCAACCTCGTAAATGTTGATGCTCTCAAGTCTTGTACAACCGGAGAATGCACCCGTACCGATGAGCTCAATGGTATCGGGAATCTCAATGCTTACGAGTCTGGTGCAGTCAGCGAATGCATTTTCAAGGACGGTGGTAACCTTTGCACCGTTGTAGTACTCGGGAATGGTTACGGACTTAACCTTGTTGATGTACTGACCACGTCTTACCGCATACGTGCCGTCCTTCTTTTGAACGTAGCTGAGTACGCCGTTATCGAAGAAGGGATAAGCAACGGTATCTCTTGCGAAAGGATAAGTAATTACGCTGTTACCGTCCTCGTCGGTGAGCTGCTCACCGTCACCGTTTGCTGCGGTGTACCATCCAAGGAAGGTGCCGAGCTTGGTGTTGCTGGTTTCGGGAACGGGAAGGACGAAGTCCTTGGTGTAGGTAGCGTCTACCTTGGTCTTGTCGGTGATGTTGGTGATATCGTAACCGCCGGTCTGGAGCTCAACCTTGTAGGTCTTGGGAGTCCAGTTTGCGTAAAGAGTGATATCATTCGTGCCGCTGAAGATTGCCTCTTCAACCTTCTTACCGTTGCCGTCAGCTCCGTTCGGGGTGTTGTACCAGCCGTCGAAGTCGAAGCCGTTGTTCTCAAAGGTGGTGGGAAGGGAGAGTGCATCGCCGATCGCGAGATACTCGGTGACTTCACCGGAGAGCGAGCGGCTCATGTAGGTAACTGCGTAAGCATAAACCTGAGTGGATACCCACTTGGATCCGCCAAGGTCGGTGTACTTCACCTCAATGGTATTTACGCCGCTCTTGGTGAGCTTAACAGTCGTGGAAGTTCCGTTTACGGAAACGGTAGCGCCGCCGTTGACTCTTACGAGGTAGTTGGTGGCACCGAGAACGGGAGTCCAGGTAACTGTGTTCTTCGTGTAGTTAACGATAGGATCCATAACGAGATAGCCTGCGTTAACGGTAGAAGAGAATGCAGAAGCACCGGTTGCTGCAATTGCCTGAACGGAGATTGCATAGTAGTCACCAACAACGAGACCCTCGGTTGCGACGGTGTAGCTGTTGGTATCGGTGGTGTAGGAAGCGTTGCCGATCTTAACAACGTAAGAGGTAGCGCCTTCAACTGCATCCCAGGTAATGGTGTAGCCGCTGATGGTAAGTCCTGTGGGAGCTGCGGGAGCGGTCTTGGTGAAGGTAGTGGTCGTTGCGTCGGGAGAGTTGTATCCCTCGGTAACGGGTGTTACCTTAACGGTGAGAGCTCCGGAGTAGTTTGCAAGGCTGAAGCTTGTCTTGTTGCCGATGTTTGCACTGTAGGTCTTATCGCCGTAAGTAAGCTCTACAAAGTAAGAAGTAGCGTTCTCAACGGGGAACCAAACGAATGCATCGCTTGCTGCATCGTAGGTAACCGAAGTGATCGCGTCCAGATTCTTTTCGTAAACAAAGGTCTTGGAGACGGAGTCTGCATAGCCCTTAGCAGTTGCGGTAACGGTAATTTTGATACCGCCCTTTTGCATAGAGCAGTTTGCGATAGAGAATACGGTGGACGTGCCGTTGTCAAACATGTTGTGCTTGTGAGCGGGGTCGCCGCACTCAACGGTTACGTAGTATTTCTCTGCACCCTGAACAGAGTTGTAAATAACGTTGCCGTTGATTACGGTAAAGTCGG
Organism: Clostridia bacterium; assembly: GCA_017453305.1. Classification (GTDB taxonomy): domain Bacteria; phylum Bacillota; class Clostridia; order Oscillospirales; family CAG-272; genus UMGS1865. Next base: position 61,248 of record JAFTKJ010000013.1, on the reverse strand, counting down.
TAACTCTGTCAAGCGTTTTGTTTGCGTAGGATCTGACTGCTGCCTCAGAGGTCTTGGAGGAATCTGCGCTGACTGCAACAACCGAAACGGTGTATTCGCCTGCGGGATACTTCGAGAAGTCAAAGGAGTAGTTGGTGGTACCGATGTTGCTCTTGTTTTCAACCTCAGCACCGTTTGCGTCGGTGATGATGACCGTGTAGGATACCGCGCCGTTAACGGAGTCCCACTTAACGGAGTTGCCGGAAACGCTTGCCATAGGAGCAATCAACTTTCCGGTAGCATCTTCATGCCAAACCGCATAAAGGGTTGTATCAGCATTGAAAACAGTATCTTCGGTGTAAGCGTAGGAAAGCTTGGTGCTATCATCGTACATACTGATCCACCAGCCGCAGAAGGTATATCCGTCTCTTGTGGGAGCGGTTACGCCGTAAGCCTTTGCGCCAATGGTCTCAATGCTGTTCATTGCAGCTGCGCCCTCGTAGCCGAGGTCAAAGGAGATGGTGTACTCGGAAGAGCCCTCAGGACCCTTTGCTGCAAACTTTGCGTACACAATGGTGTTGTCCTTGATGATGGTGCTGTCAAATGCGTAGGGAACAGTGAGTTCTGCATCTGCATACCAGCCAAGGAATACGAAGCCGTCTTTGGTGGGATCTGCGGGTTTTGCAACGGTCTTGCCGTTTACGACGGTTGCCGTAGTAACGGAGCTGCCGTCTACGTTGAAGCTGACGGTGTAGTTGATCTTCTTGAGGAAGGTCATCTTGGTTCCGTCGGACAAGGTTACCTCAACGGTATTGCCCGAAGCCACTGCGGTCGCTTCGCCGTCTTCGTCTCTGACGAAGTCAAGCGTGAGTCCGCTTTCGGTAGCAACGTAGGTTCCCATTTTGTTATAGCCGGGACCCGCGATAGCGAAATTGTTTCCACCACTCAGTGTAAGGACGATTTCTCCGTCCGCCACGTCGTAGTAATAAATTCCGATTTCAGGCCCCTCACTATACTCGGGAGTTTCGTTGCTCTTTGCCAGCGCAACGCCAAGCACGATTGCCACGATGATTGCCGCTAAGAGCACGACACACGTGATCGTGAAGGCGAGGAGCCATTTGTTTTCTTTGAACTTAGAAAACATAACAAATTCCTCCTGATTCAATTTGAGAGTTTGTTTTATTCATTTTTGCTGTTCTCCCTCTACCTGACGCAAAGGAAATATCAAAATTGCATTTTTGCATCTGATTCAGACGAAAAATTCATTTTCGGAATTTTCTCTGCCGAAAAAAACATCACGATACGGCTTTCACAATGCAGATTTCGAGGATCAAAATAGAACAATAAAAATAAATATATAATATAATAAACTATTTATTCAAAAAAGTCAATAACTTTTTAATAAAAAACTCGAAAAAAAAGAAATATTTTTTCGCCTTGCAATATGTGAAAATTTTTTATGCATTTTTTGTGTATTTTTTGTGTATAAATTCGGTTTTTAGCTTTGATTTTTCTAAAAACGAAAAAGGCTTTTTTGCAAGAATGACGCCTCTAAACCTTCAAATTCACAATTGGTTCACAAAATAGAAGCTTTAAATAAAGATGCAAGAAAGGGAAATCTTGCATCAAAATAAGTGCAAATACTTTAGCGTGGCAAAGTGGAAAACGGCGGATTTTTGTCGCACTGAAAAGCTTGAAATTTTCAGCTTCTCTCGCGCGCGTTAATAATTAATGAAGAATATTGGTGTGACACGTCAAACCAAAGGTTCACAAGAACGCTTTGTCCTGATGTATGATTGAGAAAAAGAAAATGAAAGTTTTGAAAGCAAAAAATTCATAATCGACAAAAAACGGCTGAATTGTAAAGAATTTTAAAAAAATGAGTAAATAAATATAAAATTAATTTATATTTACGAAAAAGCTATTGACATTTCCCTAAAATAATATTAAAATATATAGGTGTTTTGCCCGCGCAAGCGGTGCAATAAAATATAGGCAAAAGGAAAAAGCAAAATGCAGAATTCAACACCCACATCAAAAAGAATGAAAACAATCGGAAAAAGGCTCACAGCTCTCTTGACGCTTGTTGCACTCTTCGTCCAGGTATTCGCTCTTTCGGCGGCTGCTGCGACAGGAAGTGTGTCCTCTCTCTTTGGGAACGGATCCACCGGAAATTCCGGAAGCTCTGTCAGCGGCATCGGTAATTTCAGTAGCGATGCAGTAATCCAGCAGCTCAAAAAGGATTTTCTTGGTACCTTGAATCAGGATCTTGTTCACAGGATTGAGGATTACGAGCTGAAAGGAGAGGTTGGAGTTATCCTGACCTTCTCCGACGCATCGCTCGTAGAGGAGTATACCAATACTTCGGCGAACAAGATGACGTTTGCGGAGTTTGCCAAAACCTCAAAGGCAAAGAGCTTTGTTTCAAAGCTTGAGGCAAACCAAAACAGCGTACTCAAGACCCTTACCGACAAGGGCTTGATCATGAAGGTTGAGCATACTTACAATAGTATTCTTGACGGTGCTTTTGTTCGCACGACCTACGAGCAGATTGAAAAGATCTGCGACGTTGCAGGTGTCGAGAGAATTATGATTTCCAACACCTATCTTCCCGCTGCTGCGGTTGAAAACCCCGTTGACGTTTATGAGACGGGTATATTCAACAGCAGCGACATCTCCTTTACGGGTAAGGGAACGATCGTCGCAATTCTGGATACAGGCTGTGACTACACGCATAGCGCGTTTACAACTCATACGGTCATTGATCCTCGTTATAGCCGTGATGATATTGCAGGAAAGCTCTCCTCTTTGATCGCAAACACGTACGGAGACGAGCTTGAGGCAAGAGAGGTCTACTACGGTAACATTACCGGCGGTAAGATCGCATACGGCTATGACTACGCAGATAAGGATACCGATATTATGCCGCTCTCCAGTGAGCACGGTACCCACGTTGCAGGTATTATCGGTGGCTATGACGATACCATCACCGGTGTTGCTATTGATACGCAGTTCGCAATTATGAAGGTCTTCAGTGACTATGAGCAGGGTGCAGAGGACGGTGACATCATCGCCGCGCTCGAAGACTCCGTGCTTCTTGGTGTTGATGCAATCAACATGAGCCTTGGTTCTTCCTGCGGCTTCTCTTTGGAGTCCGACCAGGATAAGATCTATAAGAATGAGCTTTACAAGAAGATCGAGGATGCAGGTATTTCTTTGGTTGTTGCTGCATCCAACGACTATAGCTCGGGCTTTGGCTCGGAGCAGGGTAACACCAACAAGACCGATAACCCCGACTCCGCTACCGTAGGTGCTCCTTCTACTTACGAGGCATCTCTCTCCGTTGCATCCATCAATGGTAACAAGGAAAACTATATGCTCGTTAACGGAGAGCGTATCGTGTTCTTCAACGAGTCCTACAATATGGCTTCCAAGAAGTACAACTTCTTCGAAATGCTTGGCGTTACTGCAGAAAATCCCACGACTGAATTGGAGTACGTTACCGTTCCCGGCTTGGGCTATGCGATCAACTATGCGGGTATTGACGTCAATGGCAAGATCGCGCTGATCTCCAGAGGTGATATCACCTTTGAGGAAAAGGTTCAGTACGCACAGGAGGCAGGCGCTATTGCCGCAATTATTTATAACAACGTGTTCGGTGAAATTTCGATGACGGTTGGTAACCACATCAAAATTCCCGTGATTTCGATTACTAAGGATGACGGTGACGCTATGGCGGCAACCGAGGGCGGAAAGGTCAAATTTGACTTTGCAAATGAGGCAGGTCCGTTTATGTCCGACTTTTCGAGCTGGGGTCCCAACCCTGACCTGAAGCTCAAGCCCGAGATCACCGCGCACGGTGGAAACATTCTTTCCGCAATTCCCGGCGGTGAGTACGAGGAGCTTAGCGGAACGAGTATGGCAGCACCCAACATGTGCGGTATCTCCGTTTTGATCAGACAGTACGTAAAAGAAAAGTATCCCGAAATGAGCGTAACTGAGGTACGTGACCTCGTAAACCAGCTGTGCATGTCCACGGCAACGATCGCTCTTGATAATAAGGGGAATCCTTATTCTCCGAGAAAGCAGGGTGCGGGTATTGCAGATATTAAGAAGTCCACTACCACGGGTGCATACCTCTACGTGGACGGCATCGGCAAGACCAAGCTCGAGCTTGGTGATGACCCCATGAGAACCGGTGTTTACACGATGAGCATCAATCTCAAAAATCTTTCTGACAAGGCTGTAAGCTATACGCTCGGAAACATTACCATGACCGAGAGTATTTCCGAGTCCGAGCCTGAATACGTGGCTGAAATGGCTTATCTGCTTTCGAATACGGCAGAGTATGCGGTCGAGGGTGGAACTCTTAAGGACGGTGTTGTTACCGTTGCAGGCGGTGCTACCGCAAAGGTAAGCATCACCCTGAAGCTTTCGGCACAGGATAAGGCTTATCTCAACTCTACTTTTGCAAACGGCATGTTTGTGGAAGGCTTTGTAACCTTTGATAATACTGACGCCAACGGTGTTGACTTGAATGCGCCTTTCCTTGCATTCTACGGCGACTGGGGCGAGGCTCCTCTCTTTGACCTTGATTATTACATGGAAGAGACCGAGGCTCACAACAATGCAATTGACGAGGATGACAAGATCAAGGCTGACTACTACGCAACCACTCCTCTTGGCTCCTACTATTACGACTACCTCCTGCCTCTCGGATGCTTTGTTTATAAGATCGACGAGACAGAGTACACTCCCATTCCCGGTACCAGAGAGCATGCTGCGGTTTCTTACTTTGCAGATGCTATTTCCGGTATTTACGGTGTCTTTACCGGCCTTTTGAGAGGCGCTAAGGAAATGAATATTTCCATCGTTGACACCTCTACGGGTGAGGAAGTATGGAGCGAGACGCAGTATAACTGCTACAAGGCACACTTTGGTGGTGCCCCTTATCCCTACGTATCGCGCTTTGATCTGAACATGATCAACAGAGAGACCGGTGAGGTATTTGGCAGCAACAATACCAAGTATGAGGTTACGATGACTGCAAAGCTCGACTGGGATGGCGGCACGCGTAACTCCGTTGATACGTATCAGTTCTCGTTCTATATCGACTACGAGGCTCCTACCGTAACCGGGGCAGAGTTCAGAAAGGAATACGACAAGGCAAACGAAGAGTACAGATACTACGTTGACATCATGGTTTACGATAACCATTATGCAATGTCTTTGCGTCCCGTAGTGCTTTACGAATTCACCAACAACAAGGGTGAGGTAGAGAAGACCTTCTCCTCTCTTTCCGAATATCCCATTCCCGTATATCAGGAAAACAAGGGTGAAGTAACCAAGGTTACCCTTGAGATCACCGATTACATCGACATTATTGCAAGAAGCGCAAAGCCCGAGGGACTTTCGGTCTACATTGACGACTATGCAATGAACGCGGGCATCGCTTACATTCCATTCCCCGAGACCGATAACTCTGATCTGGAGTTCATGGAGGATGAAATTTCTCTCGATATCGGCGCAACCATGGATCTTTCTCATCAGCTCGTTCGCAAGGATACCACGGAAACGATCGAGACCGATTATCTTAAGAATCTGACTTGGGAATCCTCCAATCCCGACGTCGTTGCCATCAAGAACGGCAAAATTGAGGCTATGGCAACCGGTACGGCGGTAATCAAGGTTACCGGCTCGTCATGGAAGGACGGCGATCAACAGCTTTACAAGAGCGTTGTCATCACCGTCAGCGATAAGGTCATCGACAATCCCGAATCCTCGGGCAAGGTGCCGATCGAATCGTTGGAATTTATCTCTTACGATACGTTGTTTGCATTTAACAGCGATATCGACTATTCCGAAATCGGCTTGACCGATACGTTCTCGTATTTCGACGGAAACTGCTCAATTTCCTGCTACCCGTCGGAGAAAGTCAAGCTTAATTATGCTCTTGAGCCTTGGAATCTTTCCGAGGAAAGATACACGCTCAGCTGGTCGTCAAGTAACACTAAGGTTGCAACGGTTGACGAAAACGGTGTTGTAACCGCCGAGGCGGAGGGTAATGCAAGAATTACCCTGAAGATTACCATTGACGGTAAAACCTCCATCCTTGCGGCTCGCTGTGCGGTTGAGGTTAAGAGCGAATTCATTATTGAAAACCGTACGCTGATTGCTTACAAGGGTAAGGGCGGAGACGTTGTCATTCCCGATGATGAGGGTATTCTCTATATCGGTGCCTATGCATTCTGTCACTTTGACCTCGACAATGAGAAAGAAGTAGAAAAGGATGAGAACGGTTACTACGATATCGATGACAAGAAAACGCCTTTGAAAAACGACACGGTGACGTCGGTGGTGATCCCCGAGGGCGTCGAGGTCGTAGAAAAATACGCATTCTACAATTGTACAAAGCTTACGGACGTAACACTCCCCGAATCGTGTAAGACGATCAACTCTTTCGCATTCTCCAAGTGTGACGTGCTTGAGAACATCAACCTCAAGGACGTAAACGCAATTATGAACAATGCGTTTGACGGCTGCGAAAGCCTTACCTGCGAGGATCTTGGCGGCGTTGAGCTCTCCGAGGTTTACGCAATCGGTGATTACGCGTTCAGAAACACAAGACTTTCCTCTGTAAAGCTCCTCAATCTTGGTCTTACCGGTATCGGATCTTTCTCCGGATGCGAATTTTTGGAGAACGTTGAGCTTGGTAAAAAGACGAGAATTGCAGCAAAGATGTTCGAAAACACCGCAATTGATACGCTTGTTGCATACACCGATACGGTTGGCGATAAAGCATTTGCAGGTTGCGAGGATCTTACTTCCATCGTATTCAAAAATTCTATCACGTATCTCGGCGTCAGCGCGTTCGAGGGCTGTAAAAAGCTTGACACCGTGACGTTTGAGAAGGATTGTGAGCAGATTGCAAAGCATGCCTTCCGCGGATGCACGGCGCTGAAGAATTTGACTCTCCCCAACTGTAGCCTTACCATTGGTGAAGAGGCATTCTTCGAGTCGGGACTGAAGAAGCTGACCTTTGTTGCAAACACCTCCGTTGATAACATCGGAACCAATGCATTCAAGGGTATCAGACAGCTCGCGGTAGACGTTTCCGCTTCCAACGTGTATAAGATTGATGGCAATACCGTTTATTCCAAGGACGGTAGCGTCCTCGTTCTCCGTCTTCCCACCGATACGGCAATTTCGTTTGAGGTTCCCGCAAGTGTTAAGAAGATCGGCGACGGCGCATTCGTATCGAATCCCTATATCGAAAATATTACCTTTGCTGCAGGCTCCGCGCTTGAAAGCATTGGCAACGGTGCGTTCCTGGGTTGTATCAACCTCAAGAGCGTAACTCTTCCCGAAAATGCAATTGTAATTGAGAACAGCGCATTTGAGGATGCAGAGGCATTGAAGAGTATCAACCTGGAAACCGTAACCTACGTAGGCGAAAAGGCATTCTACAATACCGAGCTTACCTCTGTTGCACTGAAAACCGAGGGCGTTTACATTGGAAGAGAGGCATTCTATCAACTCAGAACCCTCGTTTCCGCTACAATCGGTGCGAAGGCTGTGATCGACGAGTTTGCATTTTCGGAAACTCCTCTTGCAACCGTTGAGTTTATTGGCGGCGGCGTCAGTGTTGGCGCAGGCGCGTTTGCGGTTTGCGAAAGATTGACCAAGTTTGACTTTGAGGACCTTGGCGGTAAGGTAGGGGATTATGCATTTGCTGCATGTACCTCTCTTGTTGCCATTGATGCTCCCGAAATTACCGAGATTGGCTTTGCCACCTTTGCAGATTGCTACAATCTTGCAAGCTTCTCTGCCGCAAAGCTTGAAATCATCGGCGATGCAGCATTCTCTCACAGATTCGGTACACTTGAGGATGGTGCTGCATTTGAGACCATTACCATTCCCGCAGTAAAGGAGATCGGCGGCGAAGCATTCCTGCACTGCCGCAAGCTCAAGACCATCGACCTTTCCGGTGTTACCACGCTGGGAATCGGTGCGTTCTATGAGTGTGACGCACTTGAGACTGTTATCATTACCGAAAAGCTTGCTAACGTTCCCGAGTATGCATTCTTCCTTTGCACCAAGCTTGCAAACATCGATTTGAGCAAGGTGGTTTCTGTTGGTGAGTTGGCATTCTATGACGTTCCCATGCCTTCGGTACTCAATCTTGATAACGTTGAGACCATTGGCGAGCTGGCGTTCTACAGCGGTGAGCTTACCTTTAAAGAGTCGGATGAACCTTATGCTCCCAAGAAGACGGTTGTAACCATCAATGCTCCCAAGCTTACCGAGGTAGGCAGCCAGGCGTTCTTTGAACTTTCTTCTCTTAAGAGCTTCAATGCTCCGAAGCTTCAAACCATCGGCGGTGCAGCATTTGCCTATACGGGAATCGAAAAGTTCCAGATCGGGGAGTCGCTCGAAAAGGTTGAGTCCAACGTATTTGAGGGCTGCGAGAGCTTTGCGTATTTCTACGCAATCGTTGATGATGCGGAAAGCAAGGATGCAGAATTCGAAAATGCAAAGATTTCCGACGGTGTTCTTTACATGATCACCGATAAGGGCTACGTTCTGACCTCTTATCCTGCCGCAAAGGATGCGAAGGAGTATACGGTCATTGACGGAACGGTCAGAATTGACTACTGTGCAGCATATCAGAATCTCAGTCTTGAAACGCTGATTCTGCCTTCCTCTATCAAGTATATTGGAAACCATGCGTTTGATGGATGCGAGAACCTGAAGGTCGTAAAGTTCAATTCCTACTACGCTCCGACGCTTGAGGGCACCTGGACCGGTGATTACGATAGCATTACTCCCGAAAACGTTGAAGACTTCACAGGATTTGACGATCTTTACAAGTACAACTATTATTACAGATTTGAGGATGAGCTTATCTTCGCTTACATGTATCATTACTCCAACTTCAAGGGTATGGTAGCAAATAAGGAAGCGGAAGGACTTACCTGCGTGATCCCGCTCAACTCTTACGGATACGATTCCGTGCTTTACAACGCATACTTTACTCCTTCCGAGACCGAGAACAGCGGAACGGTTATGGGACCGAACGTAATTGCCTTCCTTGAGGCTGTTGAAAAGCTTCCCGAGGTGGTTGACCGCTTTGATGCAAAGCTGATTGAGGATGCCATCACCGCGTACAATAAGATTTCCGGTAAGGAAACCGAGATGGCGTACGTAAGTGAGGCATATCTGCTCAAGTTTAATGAGGCACGCAGCCAGTATAACGTAAGCGTTGTGGAAAATAAGCTTGCACACCTCTTTGATATGGATATGACCAAGGTTTGCTTCGATTTCATTAAGGACGCAAGAGCATCCTTCCTCGCTCTTACCGAGGCCGAGCGCGCAGTGGTTGCCAATGCATCTGTGTTGGATACCAAGCTTGCTGAGCTCAATACCGTTTGGGGTAGGGAGGTCAACCTGGATCTTACATATGAGGAAAACCTTCCCTCTATCGATCCCGAGCCTCCGGTAGGCGGTGGAGACGATGATACCAAGGGACTTGACACTTGGGTACTCATTGCAATCATCGGTGGTGTCGTGCTTGTTGTAGCCGTTGTAGCAGTTGCTGTAATTCTTGTAAGCAAGAAAAAGAAGCAGATCGTAGCGACGACCGAAGCACCTGCTGATGCAGAGCCTGTGACCGAGGAAGCTTCCGAGGCAGAGGAAGAGGTTGAAGCTGTGGAAGAAGCTGAGGCAGAAACCGAGGCGAAAGCAGAGATTGAGGCAGAGGCGGAAGCCGAAGTCAAGACTGAAGAATCCGAGGTAAATACCGAGAATACGGATTCCAAGCAATAATCCATTCTATTCTTTGCGCCGATTGGCGTAAGGGATCAATTGCGAATAAAAATCCCCCGGCGAAAAGTCGGAACGCTTTTAGTGCGTTTCGGCTGTCGCGCGGGGGATTTTTTACTGTCTGTACAATTTGGGGCGTTTCAACTCATCCTTGGGGTTATATTGACAAAAGAGCCATTGTGTGATATAATACATTTGTGAGTAAATCTATCCTCCATAAAGGAGAAACAATGACCAACCAAGAAATTTTGAAGATTGCGGTGGAGCAATCTGCCATTGACCTTTGCGCAGAACCGGCGGATTTTGAAAAGAGCGAAAACGTGGTGGTCACTTCGCGCAAGAGTGATGGTGCGAGGCGGTATTTGAAACTACCGTTTTCCTGTCAGCTCGTGTCCTACGGAAACAATGTGGTGGCATCGGTGTCGCCTGAATTTCGCGAGATCGCGGAGACTTACATCAACAAATATCCTGTTGAGCATCTGTTTGAAACGCCGCATTTGCACGTGCTGAACGAGGCTTTGATGGAAAAAGGGCAGAAGATCTGCTTTATGGCGGAGTATTTTTTACCCGACGTGAATGCTCTGCGTGCGCTTGATTGCCCTTATGGAATGCGACTTTTGATGCAGACCGATTTTGCTGAGCTTTATCAGCCCGAATGGTCGAACGCTCTTTGTAAGGACAGAAAAGATCTTGACGTGCTCGGTGTGGGTGCGTATGACGGGGATAAGCTTGTCGGTCTTGCGGGGTGTTCTTCCGATTGCGAGCAGATGTGGCAGATTGGTATTGACGTACTCCCAGAATATCGCAGGCAAGGAATTGCTGCGGCGCTTACCGCTCGTCTTGCCATCGAGGTTTTGAACCGTGGAAAAGTGCCGTTTTACTGCGCCGCTTGGTGCAATGTGAAATCCGTTCGCAACGCTATAAAAAGTGGACTCCGTCCTGCGTGGGTGGAAATGACGGCAAAATCGTGCGAAACGGTTGAAAAAATGAACAAAGGATGAAAAAACATCATCGACTGTCTCGGTCAGGGGGGAAGAAATGATTGTTTTGAAGAAACTATACGATAAAAGCCAAATATGGTTTGCCGTTGCATGGATCATTGCCTACTGTGCGTTGATGTCCGTTGGCGATATACTTTCTACGTGGATCGGCATTGATAAATCAGTAACGCTTGCCATAGGCATTCTTCTTTCGGCAATCCTATTGCTGTTTTTAAAGAAAAACGCTCTTTTGGGGGATTACGGTCTCTGCACGCCAAAAACATCCGCGAGAGCAATGCTGTATTACGTACCGCTTTTTATCATGCTGAGTGCCAATCTTTGGTATGGGGTGATTTTGAATTACGGTATACTTGAAACCGTACTCTACGTTTTGTCGATGTTTTGCGTGGGATTTCTGGAGGAGGTTATCTTCCGTGGGCTTCTCTTTGAGGCGATGAAAAAGGATAACGTAAAGGTTGCAATTATCGTTTCCGCGGTGACGTTTGGCATGGGGCATATCATCAATCTGATCAATGGTTCGGGGGCTGAATTGCTTTCAAATCTGCTTCAGGTGTTGTATGCTACTGCAGCGGGCTTTATGTTTGTGATGATGTATTATAAATCAAAAAGTCTGCTTGTTTGTATTGTCGCTCACGGTATCTTCAATGCCCTCAGCGCTTTTGCCAACGAAGCGAGTGCAACAGACGGGATGCGCATTTTAACAGCTCTTTTGCTGACCGCAATCATGGGCTCTTACGCGCTGTACCTCGCGCTTTCGATGAGGAAAAGAGCAAAGGATTCGACGTGATCTGTCTCTTGAATCTGTTTGGCTTGTATGGAGGCAGAAGATATTGACATACCTATTTCGCGTTCGTTTTTAAAGGAGAGTGCAATGGAGATCGTTGCTGTTCAAACAAAAAAAGAAATCAAACAATTCAAAGAATTCAGAAAGAAGCTGTACGCCAACGATCCGTATTACGTATCTACGGCAGAGTTTACTTTGGATATGCTACTAAACAAGGAGACCGCATTTGCCAAGCGCGCAGAGATTCGTCCGATTATGGGAATTGATTGCGGAAGAGTCATATTGACAGCCTTGCTGATACACAATCCCAAAGATGATTTTTTGCAGATCGCGTTTTTTGAAGCTTTGGAGAATATAAAAGCAGAAGTTTTCTGCTTTTTGGATTATGCTAAGGAATTTGCGAAAGGTCTTAATCTGAAAAAGATAATCATCGGCTTAAACGGACATTTGAGCTATGGCGTTGGCATTAGCCTGGATATGAAGAGCCGGAACACTTTCGATTCAACCTATACAAAACTGTATTATGCCGATTATTTTGAAGGATATAAAAAACACGATCTGGTAGCTTTCTCCAATACCCCCTCGACTGTTTTAGAGAAATTGCCGTGCAGAGAATCAAGTATCAAGATACGAAAAATCGATTTAAAAAAATTTGAAGAAGAGATGGAGCTGTTTCGGACGATTTGCGATGAAACCATTGGAACTACCTTTCTCTATTCAAAAACAGAGCAACATCATTTTTACGACCTGCTAAAGGATATGACTTTTTTCTTGCGATCGGAAAATCTTTTGTTCGCCGAGGATGACGGGCATGTGGTAGGCTTTGTCTTTTGGCACCCCGATTATAATGAGGTGTTAAAAAGCGGAAGACAGAACAGCTTGCTTGAAATTGCGGTGCGGTATTTACTGCGCAAAAATAAGATCAAAAAAGTGAAATTAAACGCTATTGGGGTAAAAAAAGAATATCAAGGTATTGCGACGCTTCAGCTTTTAAATGAGGTCGGTAAATACGTTGGTAAATATGATGTGATTGAAACAAATTTTGTATGGTGCAATAATAAAAAGTCCATGGCGTTGAATGACGCACTCTTGCAAAACGTTGAAAGACGGTTCGCGGTTTACGAGGTGAACGTATGATAGAAATAAAACAGTTTGATAGTATTGCGGAGGTTCCTGACGTTTGGGATAGCGTGATAGGAGACAATCTTTATTTGTCAAAGGAGTTTTTATCCTTTATGGAAGGCATTGACAAATGCGATCAGCGTTATTATATGCTTTTTTGTGACGGCGTTCCGGACTCGGTGTTTATGAGCTACGTCAGAAAAAAATACAATCTGGCGATGTTTACAAGGTTCAATATGTATCAAAAAATGACAATGATCTACGTACCTCTATCGGTTACACGCCCCGGTATTGCATACGGGAAACACTTGGACGAGGTAATGGATTTTATAAAGACCTTGAAGGGGTCCAAAATGATCCTGAATATTGAAGACGTCGAGCCTCGCGGATACGCCAAAGGCTTGACTTGCCCAAAATGCATTCTTACAAACCGGTTTGAGTCCTTTGACGACTATATGAATAGTCTGCGAAGCAATTATCGGTACAGATACACCAAGTGCTTCAAGAAATCTGCTTATCTGAAATTGGAATACTTGACCGATAACAAGGAATTCACCAAGGAAATGTACGAATGCTATCTTCAGGTGTACAACAAATCCAAAATACGTGTGGAAAAGCTGCCGATTGAATTCTTTAGAGGGAAGTATTTCAAAATATTCGTTTTGAAAAATGACGAAAAGGTAGTGGGATTTGGTCAGATGCTTGAAAACGGTACCGAGCTGATTTTTGAATTTGTGGGCGTGGATTACAGATACAACAATCAGTACGATACTTATCACAGAATCTTGCTTGAGATCGTCCGCTACGGAATCGAAAACGGATTCAAAACCATTGATTTCGGTCAGACCGCCGATGAATCAAAGCTGAAGCTTGGGTCGAAATACACAATGCTGTATGCTTACCTTCACCACTCAAATAAGTTGATTAACGCAACCAATAAAAGGCTGGCAAAGCACATTGAGTACAGACCCATCACAACCGATTACAGAGTGTTTAAGGAGGACGGATGAAAATATTATTGGTCAGACCGAATACTCCCAAGGAGTCAATCAATCTGCAAAGCTTCATGATTTGCGAGCCGCTTGAGCTTGAATACGTTGCTTCTGCGCTTTCAAAGCACGGGCACGAGGTTGACCTGGTGGATATGCTGATAGAGAAAAAGCCTTTGCGATATTTTTTGAAGCAAAAGAACTATCAGATGGTTTGTTTGACGAGCTATATTACCTGTGTGGGCGTTGTGAAGGATTACGCTCGCATCATAAAAGCGCATAATGAGAATATTCTGACCTGTATAGGCGGCGTTCACGCCGAGGTGGTTCCAACAGATTTTATAGATAAAAGTATTGACTATATTCTGTGGGCAAACGGTGTTGAGAGCTTGGTTGCTATAGCAAACAGCTATCCGCATGTTGATGCAAATGAAATTTCGGGGATCTATGCAGAGGGCAGGGAAAAGCCCGAGATTGTGAATGGAAATTTGCCTTTTCCGGACAGAAAGATCACACAAAAATATCGCAAGCATTATAATTACATCTATCATGATAACTGCGCAACACTGAAGGCGTCATTCGGTTGTCCCTACAAATGTAAGTTCTGCTTTTGCACGCAGATCTGCGAGTATAGCACGCGGATCATTGACAACGTGTTGGATGAGATCGAGCAGATTGAGGAAAACAATATTTTTATTGTGGATGATAATTTCTTGGTTTCAAGAGAACGGGCGCAGACTTTTATCAAAGGCCTTGATGAACGAGGGATCAAAAAGCATTATATCGCCTTTGGAAGAGCTGATTTTATTGCCGAAAACGAGGATCTGATCATTTCATTGCACGAGCATGGCTTCGATGCCTTTTTTGTTGGTATTGAGTCCTTTAAAAATGACGAGCTGGTGGATTACATCAAAAAGTCAAGTGTGGAAATCAATGTAAAAGCCATAAATGTGTTGGAGAAAAACGGGCTTCAGTGCTATAGTGGTCTGATAGTGGGAGAGGATTGGGAAAAGGAAGATTTCGATACTCTTATCACTTACTTGAATTCTTTCGACCATCCTCTTGTCAACATCCAACCAATTACGCCCATGCCCGGTACACCCTTGTTTGATGAATACAAGTATGAAATAGCGGTGCCAAGGGACAAATATGCTTGGTGGGATATGGCACACGTTGTGTTCAAGCCCACGAAGATGAAGACGAGGCTTTACTATTATCATATCATCAGAGCCTATCTCAAAACCTCCGCCAATCAGAAGCAACGAAAATTTATTAAGGAACGCTACGGCAGAAGAATTTACAACAGAGTAAAATGCGGTGCTGCCAAAATATTCTTCCAGTATTTAAAGCTTATGTTGACCGCAAAATAAGGAGGCACATATGAATAAAAAGATACTGTTTATTCAACCGACGATTTATGATGAAGAAGGGAAGCTTCTAAAAAGAAGCAAGCTGTATTTCGTAGGATTGGCGCATCCGCTTCTGGCATCTCTTTTGCCGGACGGTTGGACGAGTGAAATATGCCTTGAAGCAATAGAGGATATCCCATGGGATACCGACTGCGATGTGATTGGAATCGGTGGCGTCGGTCACGCCGCAAAAAGAGCGAAGGATATTGCCGTGGAATTCAAAAAGCGCGGCAAGATCGTTTTTATGGGAGGTCCCATGGTCAGCTTGATCCCGGATGTCGCTATCGAGTATTGCGACAGCGTAATGATCGGGGATTCAGAGGAGACCATTGTTGAATTGTGTCACGATCTTGAAAACAATACCCTGAAAAAATTCTACGAAAAGCCTATTTCCACGCTCTCCTTCCCAACACCCAGATATGAGTTGATAATGAATAAAAAAATAGGACATTTTTTGCCCGTCCAAGCGGGCAGAGGCTGTACCAATACCTGTAAATTCTGTACCATCGCTTGCTTATTCAAGGGTCGCTATATCAGACGGACGATTGACGAGGTGATGAGAGATGTCAAACGCATAAAGGAGCTTGGATTTAAAGAGTTTTTATTGGTGGACGATAATATTGTATCGGATCCCGAATATATGCTGGAGCTTTGCAGGCAGATCAAGCCCTTGAAAATGCGTTGGATGAGTCAATGTGCCATTCAGATCGCGGATCATGATGAGCTTTTAAAGGCGGTGGCGGATAGTGGATGCTACGTGTTGAGCTTCGGTCTTGAAAGCATCGTCAAGGACGCCATGAAGTCGATCAATAAAACCTGGGCAGATCCAAACGATTATATAAGGATTATAAAAAAGGTGAACGACGCGGGAATTGAGGTTGCAAGTGAAATGATAATAGGTTTGGATACCGATACCGTAGAATCCCTCGACCAAACCATTGCGTTTGTGAAGCGCAGTAATATCATTGCCCCAAAATTCTATTGCTATACTCCAATCCCCGGGACTGTACTGAATGCCGAAATGAATGAATCGGGACGAATTGTAGATCAGAATATTTTGGAATATCGTCCATCCAAATCGGTGTTGAATACCCCGCATTTTACGGCGGACGAGGTAACCCAACAATATTGGCGCGTGTATCGGGAGCTGTATTCAATCAAGAATATTCTGAAAAGAACGATTTTCCATAAAAGAATGCTGAAGTATCCGGGGAGAACACTTTTCTTTTTTGGTGTAAATATGGTATATCGCAGCAATATCAAACGAAAAATTGCGCCGAATATTTTTTAAACAACAACCAAAGCCGTTGGAGCAACCGCTCCAACGGCTTTGATTATATCACGAACGTGCTTCGCCAACGCTTCCGCCGGAAGAAAAGCAACGAAGGAATGGTTTCCCCAAAAAACGATTTCCCCGTTACAGCGTGATTCCTCAGATGAGAAAATGCGCTGTAATGGGGATGTTTTTGCGAGAGATATAGCAAGAAATGTTAAACAATTGAGCAAATGCAAGCAAATACAAAAGGGGAGAAACATGGTATAATGAGGATGAAAATCAAGGTGTTGTTTCCTCACTGCGGTGCAGTGTGCGCGGTGCTCGTCCTCGGACAGATTTATATGCACGGGAAAAGGCATGGACCGACGAATATCCAAGTAAATCCGAAACCTCCGTCACCGATTTTTCCAAAAGCAATTTGTCGGCGGCGTCCATGCGGATCGATGCAAAAAAGGATTTGAGTGTTTGCCCCATTTTTTGTGAAAACAGATGGGAGAGATAGGAGTAGCTGTATCCGGTATCCTCCGAAAGACGGCTCAAAGCGTTGATCTGGTACACATTGTTCTTGAGGTAACTGATCACGTAATACAAAAGGCTTTCTTTGATAGAAATGTTGCCGTAACCACCGGGCTCTTTATTCAAAAACCTACTGAGCACGGTAGAAATAATATAGTTGAGCGTATTTGCGGCAACCGCTTCTGTAATTTCGTTTTGATTCTCTGTATACAAAGCCCCAAGCGCGGATTGAAAAGCGTTTTGCAAATCGGTGCAACCGCTCAAAACGGAATTTTCGGGAGTGATCCGTGCCCGCACCTCATCAAGAAGCGCCGCGAGTGGGTTTGATGGTGAGAGGGTAAAGCCGATGCAGTAAAAACGGAGCGATGATGCTTTGGAGGGAATGATTTGATGGATATCCTCGTCAAAGCAAAGATGTACTTGTCCACTTTTGATACTTTGCTCATGGCCGTTGTGGATGATGATGCCATCCCCACCGTATACGAAGGTAATCTCATGACACCATTGTTTATGCCGGTTTAAGGAGTCATTTGAGGTTTTACAATGTACGTCGGCAATTTGAAACAACTTGATCTTGTTGTTTGCCGCAAGCTCCATGGTATCTATCAATTTAAAAACGGCATAGTAGTATTGCTGTTCTCGCGGTGACATCACGTTTTTCATATCCGGTCCTCCTTTGGAGTTTAACATCTCTTGTTATCATTATAACACATTTTTTTCAAAAATCAATCACCCGAAAGGAGATTATTTTTTCATGAACACAGAAAATCTAAAGCTGCAAGGTTTTTGTCTGTACCCCGGCGTATATTTTGTTGGAAACGAAAGGGTATCGGTTCATTTAATTAAAACCGAGGCAGGGCTTGTAATGATCGACACCGGATACCCGGATATGCTGGATGTGATTTTAGAAAATATCGAAAAGGTCGGGCTTTCGGTGACGGATATCCGTGCAATTTTTCACTCACACGGGCACATCGATCATTTTGGATGCACGCAGCAGATTGTCAAGCTATCCGGCGCAAAAACCTACATCAGTCGGATCGACAATGAGATTCTCAACGGAACACTGGATTTGTCGTGGGCAAGAGAATTGAACTATCCCACGCTTCCTCCATTTTCATGTGACGTGTTGATTGAGGATGGGGACACGTTTCACTTCGGTGACGTCAGTGTACGTTGCGTTCATACACCCGGACATACGGATGGTGTCATGTCCTTCTTTATCACGCTTTTGGACGGTACGGTAGCCGGCATGCACGGAGGCACCGGCACAAACACTTTGACCTCCGATTTTTTAAGACGGTACGGGCTCTCCTTTGATTGCCGTCGACAGTACAAGGAATCTGTTGATAAGCTTTGGAATGAAAAAGTAGACCTTGTATTGGGAAATCATCCCGAGCAATCGGATACTCTTGGAAAAATGGTGCGGATCTTGAACGGGGAGACTGATGTCAGATCCCGTGAGGATTGGTGTGCGCTGTTGAAAGAAACTGAGGGAAAATATCAAAGAATTATGGAAACAGATCCGGAATAAATACGGATCGGCATTTTGAAAGGAAAATAGCATTATGATTATGAGACCGGAAAGGGTCACAATTCCCGTGGCACTGCAAATTGTTGCAGATGATTACGGTTGGCATAACGGAAGAGATGAGCTGCACATCGGACGTCCATCGCGCAGTGGATTGCCCCGAAATCATGCCGTGGAGGATTATGTGATCCTGAATGAGCTCGGAAAAGCGCTGAATATGAAAATTCTGACACCCTTTGTCATCGGCGAGTGGGATAAAAACAATCTTCTTCGCGGTGTTAAGGGGGCTACATACAATGAAAAAAACTGGGACAGAGCCTCTGAAATCGACATGAAAACGGCACAAAAATGCTTTGAGGCAGCCGAGAGCAGCGAATATGTGGAATATGCCTATCACGCTCTGCTTCACGGTTATTATAAAGACGATAAACAAATCTGCGAAACCGAGTATTCCCGTCCTCGTTTCGATCCGCAAACGGGGAAATTCGATATGAATACGTTCGATTATATTTCAGAGAACGAAATGCAGGAATATATTGATCTGTTCTTTCAAATCTATGACTCTTGGGGATTTCGGAAAAAAATCAGAGCATTTGTTGCTCCGTGTAGTATTCATACACCGCGCGAGCTGACCGATGATTTTGCAAGTATTCTCAGAAAAAACGGGTTTATACACTGGGCGAATTATTGGACGCGCCTTAAGGATTCTACCGCAGTTATTTCGGGTGTGACGTTTCTGCAAAAAGGATTTCTCGGTGCGCACTGGGATCAATACGATATCGAGCCGATCACAATGTTGGATCAATCAAAAACGTTAGTGGACGGAAGGGAATATACCAATCCCGCAATGGGGTTCCATTGGACCAATTTCTTGCGTCTTGACCCACAGTGTAACATGGAAAGGCTTGATGATTGGGTCAAATACTTCAATCGCCAGGGGGAGATCTTTGGGAATATGCTCTCCCGCGACGTTGGATTTGCATCCAATCAAGCAGTGTATTCCAGATACGCAAAGCTCAAGGTGAACGGTAACCAATATACCATAGATCTATCTGATGTTGATGATATGAGAGCGCTGTCGCTTCTGGATCATTTCTACGTGAGTGTAAGAGGTGGCATTAAGCCCGATTCGTGTGTGGGCGGTGACGTTCGTATGTATGAAAAGAAAAAATGGCACACCAATTATGAGATCAAAAGAAATCAGCACTCCAAAACGATTTCTTTTGAGATTTTATAAGTAAGCTATGATAAAAAATATTCAAAAACAATTTGCGGAGGTACAAATGAACGATTTTTTATTTACACAAATTTTGACCGAGCTGGAGGATGCCGTAGGTAAGGAGAATTGCTCGGTGAAGGAAATTGACCGCGCAACGCACAGCGCCGATTTCTTCTGGCTGTCCCGCATGTGGGTTGACAGAGGCAGAAGAATGCCCGAGGCTGACTTTATCGTCTCCCCGGCAGATGCGAATGAAACATCCAAGGTTCTCAAAATTGCAAATTATTACAAAATCCCCGTTACCACGTGGGGAGGAGGCGCCGGCTCGCAAGGCGGAGCACTTCCCGTTGCAGGCGGCATCATTCTTGATACAAAGCGCATGAATCGGATCTACGAGGTCAACACCGAGGGAATGTATATTGAATGCGGAACGGGTGCGATCTATAAGCACGTCGAATGGGCTGCTAACGAAAAGGGATATGCAACGATGCACTATCCGTCCTCGCTTACTTGCTCCACCGTCGGTGGGTTCTTGGCACACAGAGGAATCGGTGTTGTTTCTACCAAGTACGGAAAAATTGACGATATGGTGCTTCAAATGGAGGTCGTTCTTCCAAATGGAGATATCATTTATACCTCTGCCACTCCCAAGCATGCTGCAGGACCTGATCTGAATCAGATATTCATCGGCTCGGAGGGAACGCTCGGTGTCATTACCAAGGCACAGATCCGTATTTATGAGCAACCCGAGGTAAGACGCTTCCGCGGATTCCTTTTCAAGGATATGACCTCCGCATTTCAAGCCTCGCGCGAGATCCTTCAAAAATTCAAACCGTCGGTCATGCGTTTGTACGACGAGGCAGAAACCGCAAGCCTGATCAAAAAGATCGTCGGTGTATCAAAGCCCGGTGCATTTATGAACGTGGCTTACGAGGGCGTTCGCGAGCTTGTGGACGTTGAAGAAAAGATCCTTTTGGAAACCTTTGCAAAATACGGTGCAGAGGATCTGGGAAGCGAATACGGTGAGAAATGGTGGAAGGAAAAGATCACCTTCTTCTATCCCGGTCATATGATGGATATTCCGCAGATGTTCGGTACGATGGATACGATCGCTCCCTACGACAAGATCGAAAAAATCTATTGGGCAATGAAGAACGCAATTGAAACCAAATATCCTTATGCCAAGTTTATCGCACATTTTTCACATTGGTATGAGTGGGGCGTTATGATGTACGACCGCTTTATTATTGACGGCGAGCACGTTCCCGCCGATCCCGTTGAAGCGATGCGTTTGCACAATGAGATCTGGACGCTTGGTATCCGCACGGCTTTGGCAAACGGAGGTGTTGTCAACGATCATCACGGTGTGGGAATCAAGCTTGGCAGAATGATGAAGGAGCAGTACGGCTCTGCTATGCAGGTATTTGAGGGACTCAAAAAGACGCTGGATCCCAACGGGATCATGAACCCGTACAAGCTTGGACTGTAAGGTGGAGGAAAATATGAATATTACTGAAAATGCAAAAAATATCATCGACAACTGCAGATTTTGCTGGATGTGTCGTCACGTTTGCCCGATTGGAAATGCAACGGGCTTGGAGAGAAATACGGCAAGAGCGCGTGCATTCGGCGCTTCTATGGTCGTTCGCGGTGCAACCGATCTTGCGGAAATCGCAGACAACCTATACGAATGCTCTCTGTGCGGCGCTTGCACCAACAATTGTGTCACCGGATTTGACCCCAAGGTATTTATTCAGCAATTCAAGACCGAGCTCGCACCGGAGGGCTTGATGCCCGATTACATCCGCGTTCTTTTGGAAAAGTACGTGCAGAGTGGAAACATTTACGGAGAGAAGATTCCGGAAATGCTTGAGGAAATTTACTGTGACGGCAGCAACGTATTCTTTCTTGCGGGAATGGATGCGATGATCAAGGCTCCCGAATGTGTCAAAAACGCGCTTACGCTCCTCTCGCAGGGCGATATTATCCCTGCTTTTTCGGGGAATCAGGATACGGGTGCCGCTTTGAATTTCCTGATTGGTAAGGCAGAAGAAACACGCGCTGCCGCGCTTGCTTTTGCTTCTTACGTAAATCGCTACAAAACGGTGATCGTGTACGATCCGGTAGACCTTGCGTTCTTAAGACATGAGTGTCGGGAATGGGGAATTGAAATCACTCCGGAGCTAATCTCCTTTAACGAGTACCTTCTCACCCTTTTGAAAAATGAAAACCTGACTGTCCAAAAAGGCAATTGCGAGTACACTCTTCAGGATCATTTCGCATATGCAAGAGATTTGGACGACACGGTAAGCGCAAGAGAACTCATTTCCGCGGTGGGCGTATCTCGTGATATGCTCCTGTGCGGAAAGGAAGCCAATCTTGCAGGACATTTGATCATGGCGGAGTATATGCCCGAAGTAATTTGGAGTGTTGCAGCAAACAGATGGGAAAACGCTCGCAACATGGAATGCAAAACGCTGGTCACCGAAAGCCCTACGGAATACGTATGCCTGAAGGCGACCTGTCCCGAGGGATATCGCGTTCTTTCCGTGGAAGAAATGCTGCTTGAAAATATTTGAATAAAATCAGTGGAGGTTGCTATGGATCTCAAAAAGACTTATACCGAAAAAAAAGGATACGAAAGAGTTGTCACCGCTCGAAATTCTCCGCTCGTTTACGCGGAGTGCGATATGCTGAAGCTGGATGCCGGCGAGACGTATACGGTCGACGAGTCGGGAAAGGAATTCGTGCTGGTCGTGCTTTACGGCAAATGTGAGGTTTTTGGAAACAACTTTTGCTTTGCCGAGGTCGGTTGCCGTGAAACTGTGTTTGATGGTGCTGCCGAGAGTGTCTATATTGGTAAGGACACGCCATTTACCGTTCGTGCAACAAGCACGGTAAAAATTGCCGTTTGTAAAGCACCTGCCGAAAAGCAATATGCGCCTTATCAGATCAAGCAGAGTGGGGTTGTCAAAAAGATCTTTGGTAAGGGATCATTCGTTCGAGAGGTTGCCTTTACGTTCCCCGAAACAGGAAATGCAAATCACCTTTATATTGGAGAATTTTGGGTAGAGGACGGAAAATGGGGAAGCTATCCTCCGCACAAGCACGACGTGGACGATCTGCCGCGTGAGGGGGCTTTGGACGAGATCTACTATTACGAGTTTGATAAGCCACAGGGATTTGGTTTTCAGGCAGTGTATACCGAGGAAAAGGATATCAACGAGGTTTACAAGGTGGAAAACGGAGATTTTGTTGTGATCCCCAAGGGATACCATCCCTTTACGGTTGCTCCCGGGTACAAAAACTATTGTCTTTGGATCATGGCAGGAAAAGAGAGGGGACTTTTGAGCTCCTCCGAGGAATGCCATAAATGGGTAGTTACAAAATAAGGAGAAGACGATGTACGTTTTAGGTGTGGATTTCGGAGGGGGCTCAAGCAAGGCGACCCTGATGGATCAATTCGGAAAGGTGATAAAAACCGCGACGTCCGAATATCCGACCGATTTTGGTGACGGCGGTCGTGCCGAGCAGGATCCGCGCGATTGGTATCTTGCAGCTGTAAAAAATATACGGCAGGTGCTTGACGGAATTTCTCCCACTCTTATCGATTGTCTTTGCTTTGATGCGGCAACACACACGGCGGTCCTCCTTGGTGAGGATGATGAGCCTGTGTGCAAATCCGTTTATTGGACGGACACCAGATGCCTTGCGGAAAAAGCGTATCTTGAAGAACACTTTTCGGATGAGATTCTTGAAAAATGTAAGCATCGGGTCGATACGATCTGGTCCTTACCCGAAATTATGTTTATCAAGAACTGCTTTCCGGAGGTGTTTGCAAAGGTCAGACGCGTTACGTTTGCAAAGGACTACGTGCGTGGAAAATTCACGGGTGACTTTGTGACCGATCGCATTGAAGCGGAAGGAAGTATGCTCTTTGATTACGATCGGCGCGATTGGGATGACGGACTGCTTTCTTTGGCAGGGCTGAAAAGGAGCATGATGCCAAGCATTAAGGAGCCGCTCTCCGTCGTAGGAACGGTTTGCAAGACGGCAGCGCGTGACACGGGTCTGAGCGTGGGAACACCGGTGATTTGTGGTGCAACCGATACCGCAATGGAGGTCCTTGCTGCAGGAGCCATTCATCGAGGGGATGCCACAATTAAGCTTGCTACGGCAGGGCGTATTTGTGTCATTTCGGATCGCTTTTATCCGGACCGTAACGTTGTGAATTATTCGCATCTGCTGGATGGGCTTACCTATCCCGGGGCGGCAACCAAGGCGTGTGCCGCATCCTTGCGATGGTTCAGGGATACGTTTGGCGGCGATTATTCGGACTTTGATAGAATGGCAAGCGAGATTCCTATTGGCTGTGACGGATTGATCTACAATCCGCATCTGATGGGAGAGCTGACGCCTTATGCCGATCCTACGATGCGAGCAAGCTTTATTGGCTTTGGCGCGCAGCATACAAAGGCGCATTTTGCAAGAGCAGTTATGGAAGGGGTTGCATTGAGCCTTCTTGACTGTAAAAATTATATGAGTGAACGCGGAATTTGCCCTAGGGAGCGTGCGTTTATCATTGGTGGTGGCGCTAAAAGTGCATTGTGGCGGCAGATCGTTGCCGATGCGCTTGGAATCACACTCGTTTTGACCGAGAGAAACGATTCCTCACTCGGCTCTTGCATGTGCGCGGGTGTTGCTGTCGGTTATTTTACAAGTTTTGCAGACGCCGTTGCGCATACGCAAAAAATCATCGATGAAATTCATCCGATCAAGGAGCACACCGAGCAATACGGACGGCAGTTTGAAAAATACAAAAAAATCGGAAAGTTTCTTTCCACGTTAAATGAATGAAATGAAGATTGTAGTACTTCTTAAATTTTTTCGGGGAGAATTGAATCCCTTTGACGGAGCGGCATTGGAGTGTGCACTTGAGTACGGTGGGGAAATCACCGTTATTTCCATGGCGCCGCCGTCTGTGGAGGAGCCCTTGAAAAATATTGCACGGCTGGGGGTTCGCGCAATTTTGATCTCGGATCCTGCATACGCAGGAGGTGACACGCAGGCAACCAGCTACGTTCTTGCCAAGGCAATTGAACGCTTGAAGCCCGATGCTGTCTTTGCGGGGCGACAGAGCATGGACGGAGATACTGCCCAGGTTCCGCCAATGTTGGCGCAACGGCTTGGAATGAGGATCGTCACCGGTGTGATGGAGTTTGACAGAGGCAACATTCGGACGCGAAATGGAGCCAAGGCATTGCTCGACAGTGATACGATTTTCACCTTTGAGCGCATCAGGACGCTTCGGTTTCCATCCGTTTTTTCTCCACGCGGAACGGTGGAAAAATGGAGTCAGGCAGATTTGTCGCTTGACGAAACGCTGTGCGGTATGCAGGGATCACCTACGCGTGTTTTACGTTCCTATGAGAGTGCGATCGGTAGAAGAAAATGCGAATTTTTCAATGCTACCGATTTTGATGCATTGATCAAAAATGCGTTAGCAAAAAGAGCAAGCACAGCCGTTCAACCGATTTCCTGTCAAACGGAGTGTATTTATTACGTTGGAAATATCGGCAATATTGCGCGGCAATATGCAAAAACAGTAATTCCGTTGGAGGCGCATGGGAAAAGTGCCGAGGCGTTTTCGGATGAGTTGCGCGCCTTGCATGCCAAAACCGTGCTTTTTGAAGCCAACGAGGAATACAGAATTCTTGCTGCCAAAAGTGCGGTGGTATTGGGCGCGGGGCTGTGCGCGGATTGTATCTCCTTTCGCGAGGAGAACGGTTTGTTTGTGATGACACGACCGGCAATCGGCGGAAACGTGACTGCGGATATCGTAAGTGCGTCGGACGTAGCGTTTGCTACCGTTCGTCCTACGGAGATGGGGCGTGAGGAGCTCATTTTTTCCGTCGGTAAGGGAGCGGTTGCTTACCTTGATCAAATTCAAGCTCTTGCCATTCAATACGGTGCGGGCTTGACCTGCACGCGCACTGTTGCCGACGGTGGAATTTTGCCGTATCAGTGTCAGGTGGGCGTTACGGGAAAGACGGTATCACCAAAGCTTTACGTTGCGTTCGGTATTTCCGGTGCGGTTCAGCATACCTCTGCTATTTCCGGAGCCCAAGCGGTTCTTGCAATCAACGCAGACAAGGATGCGCGGATTTTTGATTACAGTGATTACGGAATTGTGTGTGACATAAAAAACTTGTTTGAGGAGAAATAAAATGTTAGTAAATTTACAAACCATATTGAAGGATGCAGACGAAAACGGATATGCTGTCCCGGCATTCAACGTGTATAATATGGAAACCGTGATGGGAATTATACAGGCGGCAGAGGAGTTACGCGCGCCTGTCATTTTGCAGTTTTATTCCAGACTTGCCACGACGGGCTTTGCGGATTATCTCGCGCCCATCGTTTTGCGTGCAGCAGAGAAGGCGAGTGTTCCCGTGTGTATGCATCTTGACCACGGAGCAGGATATGAGCCTGCGGCAATCGCGCTCAAAAACGGAGCCACCGGCATTATGGTGGATTTTTCGACACTTCCCTTGGAAGAAAATATCGAAAAAACCGCGGCGACGGTCAAGATCCTTTCCGCAATGAATATCGGTGTAGAAGGAGAGATCGGGCATATCGGTTCGGCGGCGGACGGCGTCCCCACCGATTATACCACGGTGGAGGAAGCAAAGCAATACGTGGACAAAACCGGTGTCTCCGCGCTCGCCGTTGCAGTTGGAACTGCGCACGGAAGATACAAGCAGGCCCCCGTTCTTGCCATCGACAGAATTAAAGAAATCAAGGAGGCAATCGGAATTCCGTTGGTGCTTCACGGCGGTAGCGGTGTCCCGGACGACCAGATCCGTCTTGCTGTCAAGAATGGCATTCGCAAGATCAATTTCGGCACCGACGTATGCTACTCCTTCCTGGATGCTGTGTTTGAGGTCGATCGAAAGACCTATGCAATCGACCTTTTCATGAAAGAGCCGATCGAGGCGGTGAAACGGTTCGCGGAATCCAAAATCAAACTTCTCGGGGCGGACGAAAGAGTATGAAAAGGGTTGTAGGTCTCGGCGCAAACGTATTGGATACGCTGATCCGCTGTCAGCGTTTTCCAATGGAGGACAAAAAAACACGGGCAGAGGAAATCGTTCGAACGGGTGGCGGTCCCGTGAGCAATGCTTTGGTGGTGATGAGTCGCCTTGGCGTGGAAACGGCAGTCATTGGCGGCTTTGCGGATGACTTGGAAGGAAAGCAAATTCTCTCCGAGCTGCGCGCCTTTGGTGTATCTACCGATCACGCCACGATCCTTCCCGAAAAAAGTTCCTTTGTTTCTTATATTTTGCTGTCGGAAGAAACACAGAGCCGCACCTGCCTTTATGATCGGGGAACAGTTCCGGACGATCCTTCATGGGTCAATCTGTCACCGCTCGACTCAGCAGATCTGCTTCATTTGGACGGGAATTACATGCAATGTGCGATCCGTGCGGCAAAATATGCCAAGGAGCGAGGTGTCAAGGTCAGCCTGGACGCAGGAGGGGTTTACGAGGGGATCGAGGAGCTTTTGCCCCTGGTTGATATTTTGGTTCCTTCGGCAGAGTTTGCAATGGCAGTTACCAAGACACAAGATGCAAGATCTGCGACCGAAGCGCTCTCTGACTTATATTCTCCCGAGATCCTCGTCGTTACCGACGGATCGAACGGAGGGTATTACCGTGACGGTAACGCGATCCGTCATTACGATAGCATTCGCGTTGATGCGATTGACACAAACGGTGCGGGGGATACCTTTCACGGTGCGTTGATCGCCGCGTATCTTGAAGGGATGTGTTTGTCCGATTCGTGTCGCTTTGCAAGCGCGGTTGCGGCATACAAATGTCAGCATATCGGGGCGCGAAATTACGAGTTGAATATGTCTATTGCAAAAAATCTGTGAGGTTTGGTATGGTTATTAAAAACGGAAAAATTGTGACTCCAACGCAAATTTTGGATGGGTATGATATTCTGGTTCAAAATGGGATCATTCAAGAAATCGGAAAAGATCTTTACGACGATACCATGCTGGATGCAAACGGTGCGTACGTAACACCGGGCTTTGTTGATATCCATACGCACGGCGGATACGGTGCGGATTTTATGGATTCCACCGAGGATGCATTCGAAAAAGCGCTTCAATTTCATCTTGACAACGGAACGACCACCGTGGTGCCTACCTCATGCACGTCCCCTGTGGAGAGCATCGTAGGTTTTCTGAATTTTACAAGAGGGTATTTGCGATCCGCTGTTGCCAATGTGCGAATGGTGGCGGGAGTACATCTGGAGGGACCGTATCTCTCCGTGAGGAACCGAGGTGCGCAAAAGGAAGAGGAGCTTGCCGTTCCCGATAGGGATGATTATTCCTATATGACTGACTATGCCGACTTGATCAAAACGGTAACGATCTCTCCCGAGCTTTCTGGGGCTGCGGAAATGACAAAACGCTTGTGTGACGCCGGAATTACCGTTTCAGGTGGGCACGATGACGGCATTTATCCCGAATTTCTCCCTGCGATCGATGCGGGGCTTTCTCATCTGACGCATCATTTTTGTGCTATGAGTGAGCTTCGTTTCAAGGACGGAATCCGAAACGTAGGTCTTCGCGAATATGCGTTGAACGATGACCGTCTGACGGTTGAATTGATCGCGGACAACCGTCATATTCCGCCCCAGCTTGCAAAAATGATTCTTCGCGCAAAGGGAGCGGATAAAGTTGCCGTTGTTTCGGATTCGTTGCGCTGTGCGGGATGTCCAAAGGATGGAAGCCTGTATAAGCTTGGTGCTGATGAGAACGCGCAGCTGGTCAAGATCGGCGACGGAGTAGCAATCACTGCGGACGGTGAAAAATTTGCGGGAAGCATTACTCCTGTGCGCCGTATGGTAAAGAATTTGATCGATGCCGGTATTCCTTTGGTGGATGCTGTGAAAACAGGAACGCTGACGCCTGCCAAAATCATTGGAGAGGATGGCGAGATCGGAAGCATTGAGGTTGGAAAAAGAGCCAACCTTGCAATTTTGAATACAGATTGGGAGCTTTTGAACGTGCTGATTGATGGCAAGCCCGAAAGAACGATCTGAAACGGTAAGATATATACAAATACGATACATATGAAGAGGAGAAGCTGTATGAAAAAGATTGGATTTATTGATTTTTATCTGAGCGAATGGCATGCAAACAATTATCCCCAATGGATTCGGGAATGCTGTGAGAAGAATCATTTGGAATATGAGGTGGCATACGCCTGGGGCGAGGAGGAAATTTCCTTACGCGACGGAAAAAGCAATACGGATTGGTGCCGTGAAAACGGAGTAACGATGTGTTCCACGATTGAGGAATGCTGTGAAAAGAGTGACGTTTTGTTGATTCTTGCACCTTCCACTCCCGAAAAGCATCTTCCGTATGCAAAAATCGCGCTTTCCTACAAAAAGCCTACTTACATTGATAAGACCTTTGCACCGGATCTTGCGCAGGCAAAAGAAATCTTTTCCATTGCCGCCAAGTACGGTACACCTGTGTTCAGCACGTCTGCCTTGCGTTATGCGGATGAATTGAAGGATGTTGAAGGAGCACGTTCCCTGATCACCACGGGCGGCGGTCGCTCTGCCGAGGAATACGTCGTTCATCAGCTGGAAATGATCGTAAAAACCATGGGATGCGACGTAAGTGCCGTTAGCGCAACAGCCCAAGGGGATCAGCGCATCTACCGTGTTTTGTACAAAGACGGTAGAGCAGCAACCGCAATTTATGCGCCTGCACTTCCGTTCTCGTTTTGCGGTGAGCTCGCGGACGGATCCTCCGTTTCAAGGAACGCATCCTCCGATTTCTTCAAAATGTTGATACACAAGATCCTCTGCTTTTATGAGAACGGTGATGTAGATTTTTCTGCAGAAGAAACCTTAAAGGTTATGCAGCTGCGTGAGATTCTTTTGAACGAGGCGGAAAAGAAGCAGAATACTTGGATCTTCTTGTGAGTTTTCAAGGAAATGAAAATGATTTCAAAAATAAATGTCGCACCTCGTGCGACGGAGGGGTTGAAACAATGACAAAGAATGTAAATGGAATTACCTTTCAAACCGTTCCCACCGAATGGGACGTGTACTTTGATATGGCACTTGTGATGCTTGAAGAAATTATGAAAAACAACGCGGCTGGAAAGAGGACCGTCATGATCGTTCCCGTCGGTCCTACCAATCAGTATCCGATCCTTGCGAGAATGGTCAATCAGCTTCGCGTTTCTCTCAAGGACGTTTGGTTTTTCAATATGGACGAGTATCTGATCACACCCGATACGTGCATTGATCCGGGTGATAAAATGAGCTTTCATAAGCGTATGGAGGACGAGTTCTATTCTCGCGTCGACAAAGACCTTTTAATGCCGCGCGAGCAACGCCAATTCCCGGAGCCCGGTCATGAGGCAGAATATGACGCTTTGATTGAACGCCTCGGCGGTGTAGATCTTTGTCTTGGCGGCTTGGGCATCAACGGTCATATTGCCTTTAACGAGCCGGCAGAGGAGGGGGATCCTATTACGGCAGAGGAATATGCCGTTCTTGGAACCAGAGTGTTGCCGATCTCCCGTGAAACGCAAACGATCAATGCTTACGGCTATCAGCGCGGTGACCTTCGCGGTATGCCAAAATGGTGTATCACGGTTGGAATGAAGCAGATCCTGAACGCGAAAAAAATATACATCGCCTTAAATCGCGATTGGCAGCACGGAATTGTAAAGCACGTGTTGAACGATGAACCAACACCGAAGATTCCCGCAACGCTTCTTCAGGGACACGGAAATACCGTTATCTGTGCGTATGAATCGGTCGCACAAGGCTTGTTTTCATAAAATTGATTATTCTTCTATCAGAAAGTGAGGATTTGAGCATGAAAAGAAAAATTGGAATCATCGGTTACGGATGGGTAGCGGGAGCAAATCACCGCTCCTCTTATGCACTTTCCAAGGATGCGGAGATCGTTGCGGTTTGCGATATTAAAGAATCGGCAAGAAAAAAGGCGCAACAGGATTTTGGACTCTCGGACGAATGTCTGTTTGAAGATTACAAAGCGCTGATCGACAGCGGACTTTGCGATATGGTAGATATCTGTACGCCCAACAGCCTGCATTGCGAGCAAGCAAAATATGCGCTCAATGCAGGCCTTGCGGTCAGTATGGAAAAGCCTGCGGGTGTTAACAGCCGCGAGGTCGAGGAGGTACGGGCGCTCGCAGAAGAAAAGGGGCTTCCCGTATTTATTTGCTTTACCTGGCGTCACATGCCCACCACTCGTTTTTTGAAGGACGTGATCGATTCCGGAGCTGTGGGAAAGGTGTATCACTGCTACATCAAGTGCATCAAGGAAAGCGGACTTTGGGAGGGCAGACGCCTGGAGTGGCGCTTTGATGAAAAATACGCGGGCACGGGCGTGCTTTGCGACCTTGGCTCTCACATGATCGACTTTCTCGGTTGGATGAACGAGCGTATCGTTGGACTCAGTGCAAACAGAGGAACCTTTATCAAGGAGCGTCAAAAGCTTGATTCGGATGAATGGGCGCCCGTCACCACCGACGACTATGCCAATATCTTAGCCGATCTTTCCAGCGGTGCAACTGCCAACATTGAGCTTTCCCGTTGCGCAAAGACCGAGGACCAGCTCGTAGAGTTTATTATTTATGGAGAGAAGGGGTATATCCGCTTCTGCAACTACGTGGGTGAGGGACTTGAGATCTGCTATGGCGATAAGGAAACGATCGCAAAGGGTAAGGTGAGAGTGGCAACTCCCGAAAAATACGGAACACCCGGTGAGATCTATCAATCTCAATCCTTTATCGATATGGCAAACGGAAAAACGGACAACTTTACCTCGACCATCGATGATGGACTTGAGGCACAGCTTGTCATCGATGCGGTCATTCTTGCAGATCAGGAAAAGCGTTACGTTACCGTTGATGAGATCAGGAGAAAATTGAAATGAAGCACAGATTGGGTGTGATCGGCTACGGCAACATGGGCTCTTGGCATTGTGAAAACGTGCGCGACAGGATTGCGGAGCTTGACGTTGCTTTGGTTTACGACATTGACGAAAAAAGAAGAGATCTGGCACGTGAAAACGGCTTTTGTGTATGCGATACCGAGGAGGAGTTCTTTGCGAGTGACGTGGATCTTGTCCTCGTCGCAACACCGAACAGCTATCACAAAAATCATTGCATCTCGGCAATGGAGCACGGCAAAAACGTGATCAGTGAAAAGCCGCCTTGCCTCAATTGCGAGGAGCTTGAGGAGATCATCGCCACATCAGAAAGAACGGGAAAGCTTTATACCGTGCATCACAACCGTCGTTTTGACGTGGACTATGCCTTGATCAAAAAGCTGGTTCATTCCGAGGTGCTGGGAAAACAGTTTTATCTTCACTCGCGCCTATACGGAAACCGCGGCTTTGCAAATGCCGGTTGGAAGAGCCTTTACGAGGCGGGCGGTGGACTCCTTTACGACTGGGGAATCCACATGATCGATCAGATTTTGTATCTTTATGAAGGCGACCGTCCCGTCAGCGTTTATGCGCAGCTGCAAAAGGTTCGCATGACGACGGTTGATGACGTTTGCCGTGTGACGATCGGGTTTGAAAGCGGAATGACTGCCCATTTTGTTGCAGATCTGTGGTGCTACGTGCCCGAAGCGCGCTGGCATCTGGAGGGAAGCGACGGAACCGCTATTATTGATAAATGGTTTGGCAAGGAAGGAAAGATCATCCGTGCCAAAAATCAGAACATCAGCTGGCACGAGGGGTGTATCTATACGCCCAACGGAATGTCAACAAGCCTTTGGCCGAGAGCGACACAGGACCTTGAGGAGCTCCCCTTGCCAACGCTGGAGGAAGAACCGAGATGGGAGACCTTTTATGAAAACGTGCTTGCCACAATCGAGGGCAAGGAAACGCAGATCGTGACGCATGCGCAGATCAGAAATAATATGAAAGTGCTGATGGCGGCGTTTGAATCGGCAAAAACAAATCAAACCGTAAAGCTTTGATAGGTGATAGAATATGAAATTCGGAACTTTTTTAAGACTCAAAAAAATCGAAGATGCCGATCGTGATTTTGAAAATCTGAAGGTCAATTCCTTTTCCTGCTGTCATCTCGTCTATAAGCCGGAGCAATACACAGAGGAAGATTCCCAAGTGATCAAAGCCGCAGCCGAAAAGCACGGCATTGAAATCTCCGCGCTGTTTGCAGGCTTTCGGGACAGCTATACCAAGTGGAATTTTTCTTCCGATTTTGAGGATGCCGGCATTAACAGCGCAAAATACGGCAAGGAGCGGATCGAATATCTGAAGCAGGCGGCGCATTTTTGCAAGTGGATCGGCACCGAAAATATGTTAATCCACGCAGGATTTGTTGCCAACAATCCCTTCTCGGAGGAGTATCGCATAATGGTTGCCCTGTTGCAAGATCTTGCAACGTACGTAAAAGCCCTGGGGCTCAACCTGCTCTTGGAATCGGGAGGGGAGAGTCCGATCGTTCTCAAACGACTGATTGAGGACGTTGGTACGGGTAACGTGTTTTCCAATCTCGATACCGCAAATCTTATCATGTACGGACTTGGAAATCCCGTGGATGCGGCGTACACGCTCGACTCCTATATCAAAAGCGTGCACGTTAAGGACGGACTACCGCCCGTGACGCCGGGGGAGCTTGGCAAAGAAACTGAATTTATGGAGGGCTTTGTCGACTTTCCACGCGTGTTTTCTATTTTGAAAAAGAACGGATTTGAAGGTCCATATATCATTGAACGCGAAATTTCGGATGCGGCTTCTGAAATTCAGATCGCTCAGACTTTGCAAAGCATCAAGAAAATGGTATTATAAATTTGAAGATACGTAAAAAAGGAGATATAGCTATGATTTTTCCAACACCCAAAAAAGAGGTTTATCTGGACGGTGTGTATAAGCTTTGCGCGTATTTTGACACCGTGGATCTGATGGAGCTGTATGAAAAATATAAAGCAGGAAATGAAGACGTAACGATTGTTCAAAATGCGGATTTTTCTGTGGATGAATATGAAATTGCAATCAATGAGGACGGCATTCGGATCATCGCTTTGGGAGATTGCGGTGTTTTCAGAGCTCTTTCCTCTTTGAGGCAGCTGCTCAAGGTACATGGGGCAAGCCTTCCGTATTGCGAAATTCACGATGATCCGGATTTTCAGAAAAGAAGCTATATGCTGGACATCAGCCGCTGCCGTATGCCCAAGGTTTCGACGATTACGAGACTGATCGACCAGTTGGCAGAGCTGAAGTACAATGAGTTTCAGCTTTACATGGAAAGCTTTGTGATGAAGCTGAAGCATTTTCCGAAATACACCGAGGATTTTGATTGCCTCACTCCCGAGGACATTGAATACCTCGACCGTTATTGCGCGGATAGGTTCATCGATCTTGTTCCCAATCAAAACTGTCTCGGTCATATGGGGACGTGGTTGGCAGAAGAGGAATTCAAGCATCTGGACGTCAGCGGCGGTGTTGTAAATACCGCCACGGTAAACCCGCTTTTGGATGAAACCATGGAGTTTGCCGACAAGCTCTATGATAGCATTCTTCCGCATTTTACGTCGGATTTTGTGAATGTCGGTCTTGATGAGGCAGGCGGACTTGGGCTGTACAATCTGGAAGAGGTTTGCCGCGAAAAAGGGAAGGACAACGTATTTGTCGATTGGCTGATCAAGCTATCCGATCACATTCGGGAAAAGCACGGGAAAAGGGTGCAGTTCTGGGCGGATATGCTCTATGAGTCTCCGGAGGCATATACGCGTCTTCCCAAGGATGCAATCGCTCTTTGTTGGGGCTACGATCTCGCCAAAACGGCGATGATGGAACGGCTTGCCACTGCGCTTGAAACCAAAAACGTTCCTTACTATATTTGCCCCGGAAACTGTACGTGGCTGAGTATGACAGGCAGATTCGACGTGGCAAGCTTTAATCTTCGTACTTGCGGCGAGCTTGGTGTGGCACACGGTGCCATCGGCTATATGGTAACGGATTGGGGGTGCGGTGAAGGGCACATGCATTTTCCCGTATGGAGTCTTGTTCCCATGGCGCTTGGCGCACAGTACGCATGGCACGTTGGCGAAAAGCAATATGGTGCAAGCCTCAAGCCCTACAATATTCACAACGCGCAAAAATACATTGATGAATTTGTCTTTGGTGCGCCCGTCGCAAGATGGCTTTGCAAAATGCAGCAGTACTATCATTTGGAGCCCGAGCGCATCCATTGCTCCACGATGTGCGGCTTTATTATCCGCCAACCGTTAAACGTGACCGCAGTTCCCGGATTTTTTGATCTGAAGGTGTGCGGAGAGCCCTTCTATTTCGAAAACGTGATCGACTATATGAATAAATGTCTTGACGGTATCGCGAAGGTGGAGTTTGATGAAAATTGGAAGCGGCAGGCACTCGTAAACGGGCGCATGGTCGTTTTGAGTGCGGAGCTTTGCATCATCCGAATGACGCAAACTGCCGAGAATGAAAAAATAGACGAGCTTGTAACGATGATCGATGAGATCTGTACTGAGCACGATCTGCTTTGGGAGAGAGAAAATTACTCTCACGGAAAGGAACACTTTTTAAATCAGCTTCTTGACAGAAGGCAGGAGCTTTTGGAGATGAAAGTATCAACCAATCAAACGGAAGAAAGGTAAGATGAGCATATATCGGATTTCTGCCCCCGATCTTGCCTATCGGATGCTCAC
This sequence comes from Clostridia bacterium, assembly GCA_017453305.1. Lineage (GTDB taxonomy): Bacteria > Bacillota > Clostridia > Oscillospirales > CAG-272 > UMGS1865. The sequence goes on along the minus strand of JAFTKJ010000013.1, from coordinate 25,829 downwards.
GCAAAGCGAGCCCGGGTATAAGACGTGGTACGAGTACGGTGCGACCGCGCTGTTTGAAAAGTGGGACGGGGTCCAAATCGTTTTAATGGGGGATTAATTATGTATTCTATCAAAAAGATAGCATCCAATCACGTGATTGATTTTGCGGCGGAGGAACTGAAAAAATACCTTCGCATGATGATGCCGCGTTGCGGTGAGATCAAGATTGCTTACGATCCTGCGGCAACCGACGGTTTTCGTTTGGGTTTGATGCAGGACTTTGGCTTGGACGTCAGCGAAGCCAAGGAGATGGGCCTTGACGATATTTTGCACGTTGATACGACAGAGACGGGCGGTATCATTGCGGGAAACAACCCGCGAAGCGTTCTTCTGGCGGTTTATAAGTATTTGACCCTCAACGGGTGCCGTTGGCTCTTCCCGGGTACCGATGGCGAATGGATCCCGATCAAGGAGATCGAGGCAGTCCAATATCATAAAATGGCGGACTGCCGCTATCGCGGTCAGTGCAACGAGGGCGCGGAGTATCAGCCGAACATGATGGAGGCGATCGATTTTACACCGAAGATCGGTATGAACATCTTTATGATGGAATTCGACAACCCCAAGGTGTACTACGACAACTACTATAATCGCGCAGGCAACGAATCCCGCGAGATCGAGCCCGTCAGCGCCGATCAAGTGCTTCAGTGGAAGCGTCAATGTGAGGCGGAGATCTCCAAGCGCGGATTGCAGTTCCATGATATGGGACACGGCTGGTCGGCAATGGCGTTTGACGGAGATACGACCGGTGGATGGGCAGGAACCAACGAATACGATTTTCCGCCCGAGCTTCAGGAATACGTGGCAATGATGAACGGCGAGCGCAAGCTTAAGGGCGGCTCGGCGCTCATGACCAATTTCTGTATGTCCAATCCGGCGGCACGGGAAAGGGTAACGAAAAAGATTGCCGATTACGCAGAGAGCTCTACAAACGTCGATTTTCTTCACGTTTGGTTGGCGGACAGTAAGCATAACCATTGCGAATGCGAAAACTGCCGCAAGAAAACCCCGAGCGATTGGTATGTAGATTTCATGAACGACGTTGATGCAGAACTCAAAGTGAGAAATCTTCCTACTCGCATTGCTATTTGCTGCTATGTCGATACCACATGGGCGCCGATCGTTTCAAGACTGAACGATCCCTCCCGTTTTTCCTTGTACGTCGGCGCAATCACGCGCGATTATACGGAGTCTGTTTCTCCCGTGCTGAACACAAACGTTGAGCTTCCTCCTTATGAGCTCAACAAATCTCCGCTTCCCAAGAGCGTTGATGAATATCTGTTGCATGCAAAAAAGTGGATGGAGTGCTGTCACATTCCCGCATTTGCGACCGAATATCACTTCCTTTGTGCGCAGTATCAGGATCTTGCCACTCTTCGTGCGGCACGTATCGTTCACGAGGATGTTCGCGGCTATCGTGCCAACGGCTTTGACGGTATCACGCAGGATGGCTCTCAGCGCTCCTTCTTCCCGACGGGCTTCAATTTTTACGTATATGCAAGCACGCTGTTTGATATCAACGTAGACTTTGACGCATTAAAGGAAGACTATTTCAGCCATGCCTTTGGCAAGGATTGGAGAGAGGTAGAGTCCTTCCTCAATCACGTGGGCGAGCTGGTGCCCTTTGGATATCTGTACGGAAACATAACCAAAGATCCGGCAAGAGGACGGTACTTTAACCCTGACGTTGCCGTTTCGGCTGCAAAGCTTCCTGCCCTCGTTGAGGAATTTTCCGCATTTGTTGAAGCACATAAGGTTTGCCAAAAGAGAGCGGAAACTGTTTCCTATAAGCTTCTTCGCTACTATTTGAAGTACCTTACGGGGCTTAGCAAGGTCATCGTTCTCAAAGCAAGCGGAAAGCACAATGACGCAAAGGAAGCTTGGAAGAAGTTTGCTGCGGAGTGCGGTGCGTGGGAGATCGATGTGGAGCGTTGGTTTGACCAGCGTATGTTCCACACGGCATTGACTCCGGTCTTTACCGAAGCTGTGAACGACGGAGTTGTATTTCAATAAAAAATCTGCTTATTTCAAAAACGATTGACAGAAAGGAAACCGCTATGAGCCTTTTTGGAAATGCAAAATATATCAAGGCGACCAAAACAGCGCCAAGCTTTTCACGCTTTGATCCGTTGCCGTTTTTCAGGCGTGAATTCACGGTGAATCAAGAGCTTTGCTCGGCACAGCTCTTGATTCAAGCTCCCGGTTTTTGCGAGGTGTTTATCAATGGCAGCCCGATCACCGAGGATAAATTCATTTCTCCCATCAGTGATTTTACCAAAATCCTTTGGTATCACGTTTACGACGTTACTCCTTTTTTGAAAAAAGGTATCAATACACTCGGTGTTATTGCGGCAAACGGCTTTTTTAATGAATCCTTTCAAAGCGCGTGGAAATTCCATCTTGCCGCCTGGCGTGATGCTCCACAGTTTATGCTCGCATTGAAGATCAACGGTGAGGAGGTTCTTGCGTCCGATGCGACTTGGAAGGCAAGCTTTGATGCTTCGCACATTATTTTCAGTCATCTCCGAAGCGGAGAGCACGTGGATATGCGACGCAAAAACGACGCTTGGATGTATGCGGGATATGATGATTCAAAATGGCATTCCGCCATCGAGCGCGATCCTTCCGAGGTGACGGGGGAGCTACGTCTGACACCGTGTCGACCCGTTCGTGAGTGCGAGATGCTGATGCCTGTTTCAATTCGCAAGACCGATCGAGGCTATCTTGTAGATTTCGGTAAGAACAGTGCAGGATATATAGAGATTACGCTGACAGCGCCGCGCGGGCAGGAAATTGTCTTCCGTTATTCGGAGGAGGTAGATGAGCGGGGCTATCCAAAGCACAATCAAATGGATCAGCTTTACTATCCCGAAGAGGGATGGGAGTTTATGGTCAACCGTTTGATCGCATCGGGAGGCGTGGATACTTTTAAGCCGAAATTCTCATACCACGGTTTCCGATACGTGCTGATTGAGGGACTGTCCGGACCTTTGCGTGCAGAGGACGTTCATGCTTATTTCGTACACAACGACGTTGCAAGGACATCGGAGTTTACCTCGGGAAACGATATCATCAACTATGTTTATACCGCAGGTATCCGTTCCTGCCTTTCGAACATGTTCTGGTCCTTGACGGATTGTCCGACCAGAGAAAAGCTTGGGTGGACGAACGACGCACAGGCAAGCTGTGAGCAGATGTTGATCAATTTTGATATCGTTCCGCTTTTTGAAAAATGGTATGCAGACGTGCTTGCCGATCAGTTGGATACGGGAGAGCTTCATGGCATCATCCCATCTCCCGGCTACGGTCTTGATTGGGGCCCCGGGTGTGATTATTTTCTGTTTGAGATTCCCATGCGCGTCTATCTTTACACGGGGAATCCCTCCATGCTGACAGGTGCAATTCCGCACCTTGAAAAATACCGAGCTTTCTTCCGTGATGCGATCGAAAGGAATTACGAGTTCAGGCTCGGTGATTGGCTTGGTGGCGGCAATTCAAAGGTGATTCCGTCGGAATTCATTCGTTCTGTTTATTACATTAAGGTGCTCAGAACGCTGATCCTTGCCAAAAGACTTGCAAAGGTTGATGCCAAGGAGGATGAACGTGAGCTGGACGCGGTAACACAGGCATTTACGGATCAATATCTCAACGCCGACGGTGAGTGCACCGTCAACGAGCAGACCTCGTGCGCGATCATGATCGTTCTTGGACTTTATCGGGAAAAGGAAATTCTTTGCAGACAGCTCGTTCGTGTCGTAGAGCGTGACGGTATACGCGTTACCGTTGGAATGGTGGGGGTACAGTACCTTTACGATGCGCTGAGCGAGTGTGGACGCCCCGATCTTGCTTACAGAATCATTACGGAAAGTGAGCCGGGCTACAAAACGTGGTATGAATACGGAGCTACAACACTGTTTGAAAAGTGGGACGGAGTCAATATCCACTCTCACAACCACCACATGTTCTCAAACGTTTTGGGATGGTTTTTCAAGTCATTGCTTGGCATTGCGCCGTGCGAGGACGCCCCGGGATTTGCGCGGGTAAAGATCTGTCCGCAATTGATCAAGGAATTGGGCTTTGTAAGAGGCTACGAGGATACCGTCAAAGGAAGGATCTCAGCAGAGTGGAAATATGAAAACGGCGGTTTTACGTATACCGTAACGATTCCCGACGGCGTATCGGGCGAATATATGGGACGTAGGCTGACCGTTGGAGAAAACACGTTTTTTGTAAAAGAGGACCTCCTCCTTGCCGACAATGAAGTGTAAAATACTGATCTTGTCGGATCATTATACAAATAAGCATTGATTCTATGATGATGAAAGCAGGTGCAATATGAATTATCAACTTTACGGTGACGGGATTCACGATGATTATCCCGCAATTCAGGAGATGCTGGATTCGGGAATGCAGGTCGTATATTTGCCCGTTCCACAAAAAAATTACGTCATTAGTAATACCTTAAAGGTCCATTCAAACCAGGAGCTTCGGTTGGATGCATTTACAAGGGTTTGCCTTGCAAACCGGGCAAACTGTGAAATGCTTACCAACGCAGACCACATTGACGGAAATGATCGGGTAAGGATTGTAGGCGGCATTTGGGATATGAACCACAAAAACCAAAAGCCAAATCCGTATCATTTTCCGGATCCCGACACGGGAATGACTGTATTTGAATGGATGGAGGCAAACAACTTTGATCGGGAGCACAGCAAGGAGTTTCCCCCTGTTTATCGCGGTTTTTGCTTTATCTTTAACGACGTTAAGCATTTTTACCTAGCAGATATCACGATTGTAAACCCCGTGGTATATGGAATGTCTCTTAGCTATATCGAGGATTTTACCATCGAGAATATTACCTTTGAATACAATGAGGGAAGCCCCAAGCTCTGGAATTTGGACGGAATTCATTTGGAACGATATTGCAAAAACGGCTATATTCACAATTTAAAAGGAGCTTGCCACGATGATCTCATTGCTTTGACAAGTGACGATTTTATGCCGGGACCAATCGAAAACATTGAGATCGACGGTATCTTTGCAGAAGGTTGCCACAGCGCGGTACGTCTGTTGTCGCAGGTCACCCCCGTAAAGAACGTCAGCATCAAAAACATTTTCGGTACGTTTTACACCTATTGCATCGTCGTCAGCAAATACAAGGATTTTGGAAAGGGCGCATTTGAGAATATCGATATTTCCAACGTTTACGCATCACATTGCCCGGGAACGGTCGACGTCCCCGGAAACTACAGCCCGCTTATTCAGATCGGCCCCGATCTGACACTGAAGCGGTTGACACTTTCCAATATCCATCGAAATGAAACGCGGTGCACCACACCTACCATTGGTATCAAGGATAAATCCTACGTTAAGTATCTTAATGTTTACAATGCCGAGCAGACCAACACAACGGGCACACCCATTCCGTTCATCGGCTTTATGGGCGACGAGGGTGAAATCGAAAAACTGACGCTCCTTGACGTTGATACCAACGGCGATCCCTTGATCTCGCATCCCGAGCGTGTGAAGAATCTCAAGCAGATATAATACGTGAGAAGATTTAAAGTTTGATATTGGAGGTATTGCACATGACGAAGCAGATTTCTTCGTTAGCCCCTGTTATCGAAAAGCGCTTTGATTTTTTGCATTTTCCAACAAGAATGCAAGCGTTTATTTTTCGCAATTGGGATATCGTTCCAAAAGAACGGATCGCTGAGTGCCTTGGATGTAATGTGCGGGATGTTGAAAAGCAAGCATTCAACATGGGGCTTGGTGCGCAAGACGATGTCAGCGAGTGGTTGAGCAGAGGCTATATATCGATCATCAAGGTGAACTGGGCACTGTTGCCATATTCTCAACTTTTAAAGCTGCTTGATTGGAGCGAAGAAAAATTAGGAATGGTACTTAAGGATGAAGATTTCCTGAAATTCAAGTTGGGAGATGTCAAACCGTATTGTGATGAAATCAAGTACGAGGAACTGACAGTCGAGGAAGAAGCCGCGACCGCAAAGATCAAAAAGCTTTTGACGGAGCGTTTTCAACCCATAGATCATGCAAGGAAAGCTTTTGACTTTTTTTCTGCCCCCACGGATCAGTACGGTATTTTAGAAAATATCGAAGAAAACGGCACTGTTTGTGTAGACAGCTCTTGGGGGGTGGTTGACAAAACGGAAAATGAGATTTGCGCTCGAATGGTTTCACGCTTCAAAAAAGGAATCGAGAAACGATGGGGCTTATCACTGGATGGAAAAGAAAAGTATATTACGCTCTACCTTTCTAATGAAAAAAAAGACGAAGAATATCACGAAATAGAGATTACACCCAAAGGAATAACCGTAATCGGAGCAGACAGTGCTGCTATTCTCAGGGCATTGGTTTATCTTGAGGATTGTGCGAACGCCATAGGAGCATTTCGGTTTGGGATTGGTAAGATCAAAAGAAGCGCTCGCTTCAAAACAAGATTGATTTACTCTTTTTGCGGTCTTTATAACGATGCGCTCGACGTCGACAGCCAAATTTGGTGTCCCGATGAGCTTTTGGAAAATTATTCCCGAAATGGGATTAATGCAATATGGCTGCAAGGAATTCTCTACCGCCTTGCATTGTTTCCTTTCGAACCATCCTTGTCGGAGGGAATGGATGAACGGATAGCAAGATTGAATTCGCTCATCGAACGATGCGCAGAGTATGGAATCAAGGTGTTCCTCTACCTCAATGAGCCTCGTGCAATGGAGGAGGTGTTTTTTGAAAAGCACCCGACGTTAATGGGTGCAAAAAGAAGAACGTTACGGTGTATGTGCTCATCCTCCAAGGAGGTTGAGGAGTACGTGAGAGGTGCGGTTGAAAGTCTTTGTCGAAGTGTTCCAAAGCTTGGTGGAATTTTTGTGATTTCTGCTTCCGAAAATCTCAATAACTGCCGTGCATGGACGATGCAAAAAAGCTGTCCACGATGTGCGAGTAAGCCAATCAACGAGATTGCGGCACGGGTCTGCAATTGGATCAGCGAATCTGCACATCGAGTAAATCCCGATCTTAAGGTGATCATATGGGATTGGGGCTGGAGAAGGGCAGAGTTAATGAATGCCTCCGAGCTTGAAGCATATATCAAAGAGCTTGATAGCAATGCGATTGTAATGAGCGGCAGAGAGAGAGGGATTCCCATTTCCAAAGGAGGGATTCCCGGCGAAATTGAGGATTACACATTGTGTGTGACGGGTATTGGAGAGATGGCAAGGGATGCGTGGCGCTGGGCAAGAGAAAGCGGACATGAAACCGCCGCCAAGCTTCAAATCAATAATACGTGGGAATGCTCTACGATTCCGTATATTCCTTTGTTCAAAACGATAGAAACCATTGTTGATGAAGTATCAAAAGAAGGTGTTGATCATCTAATGCTCAGCTGGACGCTTGGCGGAGCACCATCGCCCAACATCAAAGTGATTTCCCGCAAATTTTTCGAAACAGAGGGGGTATCTGAACCTGCCAACAAAATCTATGCTTCGATTTACGGAAAGGATGCTGATACTGTAAGGGCGGCAACGGATCTTTTTTGTAATGCATTCTTTGAATATCCGTTTTCCCACGGAGGAATCTACAAGGGGCCTGCTAACGGAGGCGTCGCTAACCTTCTTTTCGAAAAAGAGACGGGCTTCGATGCAACGATGACCTGTTTTGCATACGATGATCTTACACATTGGAGAAATCAATATCCGGAGGACGTGTATGAGCATCAGTTTAAAAAAATGTGTGATATGTGGCAGCAAGGATTGGAACTTCTTGCGCCTACGGATGCGACGGAGCTGAAGGATATGGCAGAGGCGGTATATATTCAGCTGCGCTCCTCGGAAAATCAGATTAAATTTGTTCGCGCCAGAAATAGAGGAGACGTTGATGCAATGGTAGATATCGCTAAGGCGGAAATTCCGCTTGCGATCAGGCTGTGGTCCTTGATGGAAAAATATCCGCAAATTGGCTTTGAGGCGACAAATCATTATTATTACACAAAGGGAATGTTGATGGAAAAAGTGATCAACTGTCAATATTTGATTGATAAGCTTTCCACCGTCTGTATTTAAAGATAATTAGAAAGGCATGAACATGGCCACAATCGTTTTGCTGATTATATCGCTCCTCGCAGCTCTTGGCGGCAATATTGTAAAAAAGCTGTACACCAATCGCGAGGAGGGGCTTTTTGGTACGTTTTTGTATACCGCTGTCGGAAGTCTTGTTTCGGCACTTCTCCTGCTTTTGCCAAATGGATTTGGAGAGGCATCTGTCTTTACACTTCTCCTTGGTGCGCTGTTTGGTCTTGTTGTCACGTTGCAGTTGGTTACCAATCTGGTTGCTCTGCATTTGGGACCGATGGCGTATACCACGGTTATCATCTCTTTTTCCACGTTGATCACGGCATTATCCGGCATTCTCTTTTTCAATGAGCAGCTCACACTATTGAAGGGGATTGGAATCTTTTTGATGCTCGCCAGCTTTGTGTTTGCAGCCAATGAGAAAGCGGAAAAAAAACGTGCCAATTTTCGTTGGATCCTGTTTTGCGCGATTTCCTTTTTCATGTCAGGGGCAATTGGGATCATGCAAAAGGTACATCAGACCTCCCCTCACCGAGAGGAACTGAACGCCTTTTTGGTGATTGCGTTTGTCGTTTCTACAATTCTTTCCGCCGGGGTTGCCTTGTTTTTTTGGAAACGGGGCAAGCAGACAAAAGGCAATGCGCCTAAAAGTAGCTCTTTACAATTCTTTTTATTCTCACTCATGGTGATCAATGGAATTTGCACAGGGTTGAATCACAGGCTGAATCTGTATCTTTCGGGTGTTATGGAAAGCGCAATCTTTTTTCCCATCGTCAACGGTGGCGGCCTGATCCTGGCAACCATTGCGGCGCTTCTTCTGTTCCGGGAAAAGCTGTCCTCAAGGCAATGGGTGGGCATTGGCCTTGGCATTGCGTCGGTCGTCGCACTGTGTGTTGGATGAAATCATTCATACGCAAAAGAATCCACACCTTCTTACAGGTGCGGATTTTTGAATTTTTCAAAGTTTTCTATTGACGAAATCCGATTTTCATGATAGAATACAACTATACACATCATCGAAAGGAGAAATTACGATGTATAACATTTACGTGACCTTCAAGTGCCTGCCCGGAAAGAGAGAGGCGTTCGTCGAGCGCGTCAGACGCGAGGGGATTCTGGATGCGATCCGCGCCGAGGACGGTTTTCACCGCTACGACTATTTCTTCTCCGAGGAGGATCCCAACCTCCTGCTTCTCATTGAGGCATGGGAAAGCTACGAGCATCAGCAGACACACATTGCACAGCCGCACATGGCGGCACTTCGCGCCCTCAAAGGGGAGTATGTCGAGTCCACCACGCTCGGCGAGTTTGACTTCAAATAATATAAGATTTTGGCAAAGCAAAAACAAAGCCGTTGGAACTGTGTTCCAACGGCTTTGTTTTGTCTGACGTGATTTGCTTTGGCAAGCAAAAGTGACTTGAAGTTGCAGCATCTATTATAGCAAAACTGTGACGCCTGAATTGGCGAGCTTTTCGGAAAATTCAGGACTTAGCGGAGCGGTCGTAACGATATAATCAGCCACCGAAAGATCACTGATCTTACTGAATGCGCTATGCCCAAATTTTGAGTGATCGGCGGCAATAATACAGCATTCTGATTGCTCGATCATTGTCACATCGATTGCCGCCTCTTTGTTGTAGTAGGTGGAGAAGCCCTGGTGTAAATCGATCCCATCTACGGAAAGGATCAGCTTATCCGCATGGTATCTTTTCAACTGCGATACAGCGTCGCTTCCATAGGTGAACTGATATTTTGTGTTGATAGATCCGCCAATCAAAATGACGTTATAATTGGGATTGCCGGATGCTTCAAGCGCGATCGATACCGAATTGGTAACGATGCTGAGATTATAATCGGCAGGGAAGCGACGGAACACAAGCAGTGTCGTTGTTCCCGAATTGAGCATGATCGTGTCGTTAGGCTGGATCAGGGGAACGATGCGCTCGGCGATCGCCATTTTTTGCTGTTGATTGGTTTCAAGGCGCTGGGCAAGATTCATGCTGTAATACGGCTTATAGGAGCTAACCGCGCCGCCGTGCACACGGGACAGAAGCCCTTTTTTCTCCAGGTCTTCCAGGTATGCGCGGATCGTAACCTCGCTGACACCTAATTGGCGCGAAAGACTTGTTACGCGAACCGAATCGTTTTTTTTCAAAAGTTCAAGTATTTTTTGTTTTCTTTGTTCTGATTTCATCATGCTCCTCCTAAAAAGCGGCTTCTCTTAAAATTGTACCACATGCTTTCGCTTTTGTCAATGTTTCTTTCGATTTTGTTGCGAATTTTAAAAAAACGAAAGAATAAGAAAAAAATTCTTGACATCGGCGAGGAGCTGTTGTATAATTAAGGTGTATAATTTTGTATATTGTGAGGAGATGCTTTATGTTAAAAAATTTCGATATTAAGCCCCCCTTCTTTGAGGTTGGCCCCAAGGCAATCATCTGGGGCGAGGCAATGCTCAAGCTTGCAAAGGTAATTGACAAGACTGCAATGAAATATGACCTTGACGTTATAGTTACTCCGCAGTACACCGACATTAAGCTGCTTGCCGACAACACAGAAAGAATTCTCGTTTTCGCACAGCATATGGATGCGCTTGTTCCGGGCCGCGGTCTTGGCAGTGTGCTTCCCGAGGCGGTTAAGGCAGCGGGAGCCAAGGGGGTTATGCTCAACCACGCGGAAAAGCCGCTTGATATGGAAACCCTGGAGGCGACCATTCGTCGTGCCGATGAGGTTGGACTTGCCACCATCGTTTGCGCCGATACGATCGAGGACGTCAAGCGCATCGCGCATATGTCGCCAAACCTCATCGTTGCAGAGCCTACCGAGCTGATCGGCACGGGAACGACCAGCGACTCAAACTACGTGATCCAAACCATTCAGACCGTCCGTGAGATCAACCCCGACATTATGGTGCTTCAGGGCGCGGGGATCTCCAACGGGCAGGACGTTTATAACACCATTAAGCTTGGTGCACAGGCAACAGGATCGACCAGCGGAATATTGAAAGCCGCAGATCCCTATGCAATGGTCGAGGAGATGCTTTATAATCTCCGTCGCGCATGGGATGAGCTACATCCATGAGGTGAGCGATGAAAAAAGAAAGCTTACTTGCCGCCAAGGCGGCGTACGAGATCGAATATGAGTGCATTCGCCAAATGCTTGATTGCTTTGATGAGGACGCCTTCGGGCAAGCTGTGGAATTGCTTCAATCAGCCCCTAGGATTGGTGCTTCGGGATGCGGACACTCTGGCATTCTCTGTCAGCATTTTGCACATCTTATGTGCTGTATCGAGCAGCCTGCCAAGTTTATCTCTCCTGCAGAGGCGGTTCACGGAGGAATGGGCTTTTTGCAGAAGGGCGACGTGATGGTTTTTGCTTCCAGAGGGGGAAAGACCAAGGAGCTGCTGCCTATTCTTGATATATGCAAGCGCAAGGGAATAAAAGTGATCACCGTGACTGAAAACATGGAGTCCCCGCTGGCTACCGGTGCTGACGTCGTACTCAAGCAGCACGTCAACCGTGAGACCGATAAATATAACTCGCAAGGAACTACCTCGTCTACTTCACTGGCGATGATATTCCACGCGCTTCAAACGGCACTGATCGAGGAAACGGATTACCAAAACGAGCAGTTTGCTTTGATTCATCCGGGTGGTGCCGTCGGTGAGCGGCTTAACAAATAAGTCAAAAATCAAATAAAATTTAATCAAAATAAAAAATCAAAAATTACAAAAGGAGAATTTTATCATGGAATTTAAAGTTTATCAAAAAGAAATCGAGCTGCAGAGCAGAGGTTGGATCCCCACCTTCCACGACATCAGAAAAGAGATCCTTGACATTGTTGAAGCATCCGGCGTAAAGAACGGTACGGTTGCGATCGTATCTCATCACACCACTTGCTCCGTTATGGTTCAAGAGTGTTCTCACGATATCGACTCGTTTGATCTGGAATACCTCCAGCACGACCTGCTTGACATTATGAGAAAGATGATTCCTGATTTTGCCGAAGAGCATCAGTACCGTCATCCCGGTCCCATTCACGCACAGTATGGCAGATACGTAAACGAACCCGGCGACTATTCCAGCATGAACACCGACGGTCATCTTCGTTCCTGCTTCTTTGGCAGAAGCGAGACGCTGACCATCAAGGACGGCAAGCTTGACCTGGGTCTGTTTGCTCACGTTTACTTCATTGACTGGGACCACGTTATCGCACGCCGCAGACAGGTAAACGTAACCGTTATGGGTACTACCGAGGACGTCGAGGACAGAAAGATCAACGGTGGTCAGGTGATCGACACTCGCCATAAGTTCACCGAAGAGGAAAAGGCGTACGACATTCACTACGATCTCCAGCAGCAGAGATAAGTCTAAGGTTCCCCGGCACCGGCGGTGCTTGGGATAGAAATTGAGATAGGGCTGCGAGGCGCGTTACAAGCACTTCGCGCCCTGTCATAAAAACGAAAAGAGGTTTCATATGATTTACATTCTTGATACTGCAAATCTTGCGGCAATCAAACATTGCAATGAATTTTATCCCCTCTCCGGAGTAACGACCAATCCCTCCATTATTGCAAAGGCGAACACCGATTTTTGGCCCCTTGTGGAAGAAATTCGTGCAATTATTGGTCCCGATAAGATGCTTCACATTCAGACAACGCAGAAAAATGCCGAGGATATTGTTGCCGAGGCAAAGCTGATCAAGGAGCGTGTCGGAGGAGAGTTTTACGTAAAAATTCCGATCGGTGAGGAGGGACTCAAGGCTACGATGCAGCTGAAAAAGCTTGGCATTGGCGTTACGATGACCGCAATCTTTACTCCTACGCAGGCGTTGATGGCTGCAATGGCAGGTGCGGATTTTGTTGCTCCTTACGTCAATCGCCTGGATAACATTATCGGGGACGGCTGTGAGGTGGTCGCTGAAATTGTCAGCCAGCTTGAAAATTACGGTTCCCCCTGTAAGGTTTTGGCTGCCAGCTTCAAAAATGCCGAGCAGGTACATAAGTGTGCTTCGGTTGGATGCCACAGTGTAACGGTGACGGATGATATCTTGAAGATGCTGATCAGCCATCCCATGACCGATGCTGCCATTGCGGGCTTTGATAAGGATTGGCATGGCGTTTACGGAGATAAGACCATCAAGGATTTCTGATAAATAACAAATATGGATGGGGTTAGTATGGCTATATATCTTGCGATAGACCTTGGCACTACGGGATGCAGAAGCATATTATTTGATGAAGCTCTCAATCTTTTGTGTTCCTCGTACGAGGAGTATCCCCTCATTACCCCAAGGGAAAAATGGGTCGAACAGGATGCTGAGGTTTGGTGGACGCTAACGCTCAAGACTGCCGCCGACGCGATAGAACGATCGGGGATATCCGCAAAAGAGATCAGAGCGATTGCGGTAAGCTCGCAGGGAATTACGATTGTCCCTGTGGACGAGAATATAAACCCACTTTCGAATGCTATTTCATGGCTTGATATTAGAGCAGAGGCAGAGACAGCGCAAATACGAGAAAAATCTTCCGACGAGGAAATTTTCCGTCTTACGGGAAAGCCTCTTACGGCAACGTATACCTTGCCGAAAATCCTATGGATCAAGGAACATATGCCGGACGTTTACGAGAAGGCGTATCAATTTTTGATGCCGCTGGAGTTCCTGACCGCGCGCCTTACGGGAAACTGCGTCACCGACCACAGCATGGCTTCGGGAACGCTGATGTACGATATAAAGGCCGGCGATTGGAGTCAGACGTTGCTGAATGATTACGGCATTGACCGTGCTAAGCTTCCAAAGCTTGCCTATGCATACGAAAGTGCAGGGGTTGTACTCCCCGACGTAGCGGAGAAGCTTGGACTTTCAAGGGATTGCGTGGTCGCGGTTGGTGCACAGGATCAGAAGTGTGCGGCGCTGGGCGCGGGATTGGCAGACGGCGTGATGACGGTATCACTCGGTACGGCAGTAGCGATTACCAAGCGTTGGAATGAGGCAAAGACCGAAAACAATAACGGCGTTGGTTGGTGCGGCTACGTTGAGCGGGACACGTTTGTCACCGAAGGTGTCATTGGAACGGCAGGAACATGCCTGCGTTGGGTGCGCGATATGTTTTTTAAAGGTGAAGATTATGCCTTGATAGATCGTGAAGCACTCGCGGCACGTGAACGCGGAAGCTCGCTTATATTCCATCCGTATATGAGCGGTCCCACGTCGCCCGAGCTTTATCCTGAAAGCACGGGAAATTTCTATGGAGTCAATATGGCTACGGAAAGGGGCGATTTTGCCCTTGCAGTCATGGAGGGAATTGCTTTTCAAATGAGAGCAATCCTTGAGGCAATGGAGGCCTACGGAAACGTGCATACGCTGATGCTGTTCGGCGGTGGAGCGCGGAGCGGATTATGGTCTCAAATTATTTCAGACGTTACGGGAATGAAGATCAGCACGCCTTCAACTCTCGAAACGGCGGGAGCGGGAGCGGCTATCCTTGCCGCAAGAGCGGCAGGAGATATCCTATTGCCTCTTACGTTGACAAAAAGCTACGTCCCCTCTAATATGAGAGAGGCGTATAATGAAAAATACAAAATATACAAAAGAATAAAAAACAAACTTTGGTCAAAGGAGAATTGATTGTGATAGCAATAAAAAATGCAAGAGCCGTTCTTGATGACGGAATTTTAGAAGACGCAGTAATTCTCGTTGAGGGAGGGAAGATCGCAGAGGTCGGAACGTCTGCCGATACGGCTATACCAAGTGGGGCAGAGATCATAGATGCCGAAGGTCTTTACGTGGGCCCCGGGTTTGTGGATATCCACGTACACGGCGGCGGCGGATATATGTTTCAGACCGATCCCGTCCTCGCTGCAGAGCATTTTCTCTCCCACGGTGAGACCTCTATTCTTGCCACTCTTTATTACGATCTTTCCAAAGAGGAGTTGATTGATTCAATCAAAAGGGTCAGATCTGCAATGAAGGAGGATGGCGCGGGGCGTGCTATCAAAGGGGTATATATGGAAGGCCCGTATATGAATCCCAAGTACGGTGCGATGCCCGAGAAAAACAAATGGAGCGGTGAAATCAAAGAGGAAAACTACGCTGCGCTTGTGGATGAGGCAAAGGATGTGGCAAGGGTTTGGGCTGTTGCCCCGGAGAGAGAAGGCGTTGAGGGATTTCTTGCATACGTCAAGAATTCAAATCCGGACGTTATGATCAGCGTAGGCCATAGCGAAGCAACCCCCGCACAGATCCGAGCACTGAAAAAGTACGGAATTGGACTTCAAACGCACTGCATGAACGCCACGGGGCGTCCGTCCGTTATGGTAGGTACGCGAAGCTGCGGACCTGATGAGGAGTGCTTGATGGACAAGAATATGTATGCGGAAATTATTTGTGATTCGCACGCAATTCACGTTCCTGCCGATCTGATTGAGCTGATTATGACGGTAAAGGGAACCGATAAGATCGTGCTCATTTCGGATAGCTTTGTGGGCGCGGAGTCACCGGAGGAAATGAAGCATATCACAGACCTCAGCTTTGACGAGAATGGTCTCTTATCCGGCAGTAAGCTTACGCTTGACGTAGCTTGTAAAAACTTGATTAAGCACACAGGGTGTAGCATCTCTGTGGCATTTGCCGCAGCATCTCGTAATCCTGCAAGGGTAGTCGGACTTGACGGAGAGGTCGGCAGTATTGAAAAGGGAAAAAGAGCAGATCTTGTTTTCGTCGATAATGACTTTACACTCAAAAAAGTGATGCTTGAAGGGCAAATACAAAAATGAGCTTAACATAAGTATTCATGCCTTTTAAAGTGGAAATGCGTTTTTACACCCGAATTCTTCAAATCGGGATTGACTAAAGCGATTGATACCGCCTTGAGCGGAGAAACGGAGTTTAATATGTTAAAAGCAGGAATGGCGCGTGTTGATATTACGCCACCAAAAGGATTGGAATTGGCGGGATATCCTCATTATCCCAGATATAACGAGGGATTTCACGATCCCTTAATGGCAGCTTGTATGTATCTTGAAGACGCGGGCGTCGAGGTGGCGATGGTTACGCTTGATCTCCTGTTCTTCTCAAAGAAACACGTCGCAGAGGTGCGTCGCCGTGTGAGTGGAAGATGCGGAATCGCACCCGGGACTATTATGATCAGCTGCTCTCACACGCATTCGGGTCCCTGGGCTTCCGGAAGACTTGATATTGAAGGCGTTGAGTCGGGAGTAGAACAGCCCAAAGAGTATATCGAAGAGCTGATTGAAAAGATCGCGGGCATGATTTGCGAGGCAAAGCAGAGTGCTTTTTCGGCTCTTTTCGCGACAGGTGTGACCATTTGCGGAGCAGAGTCGGGAATTGGCGGTAACCGCAGAATCCCCGGCGGACCTCACGATCCTCTGGTCAGTGTTATGGCTGTCAAGGATTACGACGATAAGGTTCGCGGCATCTTTGTAAACTATACACTTCACCCCACCTTTATCCACGAGTGGAGCAACGTGTGCACCGCTGATTATCCCGGATACCTCAGACTTCAGCTGGAAGAAATGGAGCAATCTGCGATTGTTGGATTTTCGCAGGGATGCTCCGGTAATCAGTCGAGCCGTTACTACCGTCAAGGGGAAAGCTACGATGAGGCGGAGCGTGTAGGTCGCACACTTGGACGCGCGGCGCATACGGTTTTGGAAAAAGCAAACTGGGTAAACGAGCTTCCTATCAAGGTGGTAGGCGCAGAGCTTCCAATCGACTTGCGGGATTTCGGTACCGAGGAAGAGCTTCGCGCACAGGTGGCACACGATGAGGCGATTTATAAAGAGCTTTATGCCAAATACGGCGATTCTACCAATCGCGAGGAATACTATCTGTGGCAAAACGCAAACCTCAAGCTGCTTGGATCTGAGGATCAGCTTGGCTATGTGCTTATGCAGAAAAAGGGCACGAAGATCGAGCTTTTGGAGGACGAGGTTCCTGCCGAGATACAGGTCTTCAATCTTGGCGGTGTTGCCGTGATCGGTGTTCCCGGTGAGGTTTTTGTGGAATACGGTCTTTACATCAAGGCGGCGGCAGGATTTGGAACAGTTATTATCAATGAGCTTTCCAACGGTTGCCTGCCCGGTTATCTCTATACGGCAGAGTCTTTGATTACGGGAGGATATGAGACCGATACGTCTATGCTTGCTCCGACCTTTGGAAGAAAGCTGGTCGATACGGTCCTGGACACCGCGGAGCTTGCAAAATAATCGTGCATCGGGTAAAAGCAAGAGTGTTGCTTCTTTTTGATCCATCATTTTTGTGCCCGAATTTTATAAGTTACAAGGCAAAATTTATGAAAAAGAGATGAGTCGCTGTTTTGCGACGGAATGGAGATTATTATGATATACGGAAAAGATGATTTTAAGTTTAAAGCTGCTGATTTTTATCCTTTTAAGGATCAAGCCGAAATCGACCGAGTTCGCGCCATTACCAAAGAAGATATTGTCGCTATGAACGGAAAGCACCCGACAAGCCCCTCCATGAGCGTTAACGTGATCAAGAACGAAGAGTTTGAAATGATCATGCTTACCGATATGGTGAAAAGAATTATGGATTCCGATAGATACGACCAAAAGGTTGTCATGATCATGTGCAATCCTTGCCCCACTTATCGCAAGGTCGCGTATATGCTTCATGAGCTTGGCGTAAACTGCCGAAACGTAAAATTCTACATGATGGATGAATGGGCAGACGAGGACGGTAATATCGCACCGCTTTCTTACAAGGCGGGATTTGGAAACGCCTTTTACAGATATATGGTTTCCAATATTCTTGACCTTGGCTTCAAGGAAGAAAACTTTATATACCATTCCAATAAAACGACTCCTGACTTTTCTAAAATGCTGGAGCAGGATGGCGAAGCGGATATCGTTTATTCCGGTCCCGGTTGGCCTGCTCACTTGGCGTTTATTGATCCTGTCGATGATTGGTTCAAGCCTACGATGGAAGAATACCTTGCACAAGGCGCAAAGGTAGCAAGCCTCCATCCCCTTACAATTGCTCAGAACTCTCTCCACGGTGCGTTCGGTTGCTCGGGTGATATTTCCAAGGTTCCTCCGAAGGGGGCAATGATGGGTCCGAGAGACGCTATGAAGGCGAAGAATGTCCTCGATATGCATGGCATTACCACCGCGGGCACGCACGTTACGTGGCAAAGACTTACCTCTCGACTTGCTTTGTTCGGCAAGGTCAGCCAGGAGGTTCCCGCATCCATTCTGCAGTTGCGTGAAAATCCCACGAAGGTCATCATGAGCGAAAATCTTGCGGCTACCATAAAGGAAGATGACTTCTTCCAATATTGATGGGAGTCGTTAGGACACTTTTAGAGAGATTGATCCACGTATATTGAGTTTTGGCAAACAGCAAGTTGATTGCGTGGTAGAGAAGACAATTGGTATGAGCTTTGGAGATTTCTTTGTTGCACTTTTCCAAGGTGTTGCAGGTGCGGTTGTTTCATAAATAATTTTGAAAGGAACGCCATGAAAAAAAACAAACTGAGCAGCTCGTCTAAGGAACAAGCAAAAAATATATTTTATCAGCACTATAAGGAATATTTGGATCACTTAAATGAACTTGGAATTAATGTGAAATTGCGAGTCGTCGATAGATCGCCTTATATTGCAGTGGAATGTACTTTGATGCCAGCTTCAGTAATGACGAATTTTTATGGAAAATCATTTTACGCCAAAGTGTTAAAAAAAACAAGAAAAAAAGCATCTGGTTTAATAACTCTCAAAAAAGATTATCTTATGGTTCATTTCTTAAAAAAGCAAGTTCGTCGCGCGGCTCAAAAATCAGCCGTGGATTCTTCTTCTGAAACTATTTGGAATTTGCTTTTGAGGATTATGTTTTGGTATCGAGTAGGTAAATTTCCAACGAAATATAAAGGAAAAGATATTCGAATTGTGTATGTGGTTGTTTATTTAATAATATTTGCTATCCTTTCGTTTATGGCTGCACACAGTCATGCTAATGCAATGAAAAACTTAGGTTATTGGTGATGATATGTTTTCTCCGCACTCAGCGTAGATTCTTCGGAATCTGCGTTGAGTGCGGAGTTTTTCTTGACAAAAAGTGGTTGGTATGATATAATAGATGTGCAAACGGAAATACGTCGAATGATCTCGGCACTGCATAACCTAGATCGTAAAAATGCCAAAAAGATTGAAAAAGCCACCAAGACCATTAACGAAAATAAATTATTAAGTAAAAAAACATGGTAAAGAAGGAGTATGGTATAAATGACAGCATTTGAATCGGTAAAGCCAAGTTTGTTTTATAAACCTTATATGTTGTTAATTGCTATTGTGTTCTTATTAGTATCTGTTTTTATCTTTTTCAATGCTTTTCTACCTCTTAAACGGGAACGAACACGATGGCAGCTTGTTCCATTGTTGTTTAGCATAATCCCTTTCTTAATATCAGTACTATCTTGTGTTTCATTTTTCTCAACCAATATGGATTATATAAATATTTACGAACAATATGCAAATGGACAAAGTAAGGTTATAGAGGGGATAGTTGAAGAATTTCATCCAATGCCGGAAACACTTCATGATTCAGAACATTTTGAAGTTTCTGGAGTAGAATTTAGTTATGGGGCTGACAATTCCAAACATTTTTACAGTCGATGTAAAAAGGATGGTGGAATCTTTATTGGAAATGGTCAAAAAGTTAAGATATGGTATGTTCCAGATGATGGTCACAATTATATAATGAGGGTAGATGTATTTGATTCGTAGGGTTATCATTTTCCGCATTCAGCGTGGATTTTTCGGAATCTACGTTGGGTGCGGAGTTTTTTCTTGACAAAAAGTGGTTGGTATGATATAATGGATGTGCAAACAGAAATACGTCGAATGATCTCGGCACTGCATAAGTTATTTGCTTATATTTTTCCCGATTCGAAGAAAAAGTCCATTGCCGATTACCTATATACACAGTTGCCAAGGATAAAAAGCTTTAATGATTGGGTTTGCGTGTTTGGAGAAGCCTTAAATGTTTGAATCGATTGAATGGGGGGGGATCAGTATTATTTTTCAGATTTCAAGTTTTGAGGATTTTATTAGTAGGATCATTCAACTCGGGTTCATATCATTGGCGGGATTTGCTGTTTTTCTTTTAATCTTGGCTTGTACTTGGTTTATAGGAATCAGAGTGCAAAGAAACGTTTATCCGTTTTTGGTTTACGAGCTACGATTGTTTGTTTCTATTATTTGTTCGGTGCTTATATACGGCGTTTTTTCGCCTTTGCTTGGAACACTGTTGTGGATAGCCGTATTTTTTATTCTTAAAAAATTGGTTTGGACTTCTGACAATAGATGTGAAGCTTATATATTGAAAAAATATACTAAGTATGCCCAAAACAAAAATTTAACGGCGATGATCCCCATGAAAAATGAGAGCATCAATTCGTATTCGTTTTCAAATTATTTGAACAGCTTTGGAGTTCTTGGAGCGTATTACTTTACCTCCCTCATTACCGTTACATCACATGGCATTTTATATCTGGTTGAAGGATATCTTATAGGTACATCTGTATATGTCTTTATTCATAAATTTCTGAATTGGATTTTTGATGGATTACAAAACCGTAGTGTTTTTACACCGCTGTTAATTGGAGTTGCTTATTATTTTATATTAACGGTTGTATTGCTTTGGAATGTATATGGAGAAGCTTTTTTATAAAATTGTGCAAATAATTTTACTCCGCACTTTCGGGTGCGGAGTTTTTTCTTGACAAAAAGTGGTTGGTATGATATAATGGATGTGCAAACGGAAATACGTCGAATGATCTCGGCACTGCATATTATTTCTATAAAAACCTGCAAGGCGACGTCATTGCCATCACCAATGCTGCCGGCACGGTTGTAGCCAAGTACGTTTACGATGCATGGGGCAAGTGCACCATCACCGCCGACACCAGCGGCGCAGGCATTGCCAACATTAACCCGTTCAGATATCGTAGCTATTACTATGATACCGAGATTGGGATGTATTATCTGCAGAGTAGGTATTATGATCCTGTTGTGGGTAGGTTTATTAATGCGGATGATGCTATATTACTGAATTTTAACTTGCATAGCATAACAGGAAATTGCTTTAGATATTGTAATAATTCTCCTATTATTAATGAGGATTCTAATGGATATTTTGCTATTCGCATAGTAACAGCAATTGTGGGAGGTATTCTTGCTGCATTAGTGTATTTGTTGATTGATGGACTATTTTACTTTATAAAGAACAAACGTTCATTGAAAGCATATAAAATAAATGGCTGGAAAGTTGCTTGGGAATTTTCTTGGGGAATGTTGTCTGGGGCTTTTATGCCTACAGATTTGTCTAGAAAAAGTATGGCTATTATTGGTGGAGTGACTAATGCTTTAAAGGAATTTTTTGCGGGGGTGGTTAATAAACCGAATATGTCAATCGCTGATAGATTGGGAAAATTATGTACGGACTTTTTAATTGGGTTACTGTTGGGATGGATTGCTGGCCCAGGTATCAAATCTAGGTTGGTAAAAAAATTCAAAATTAGTTATGTTGGTGGAACAAATTGTATCGAAGTCGGGGAGATAACATGGGAAGCTTCATATCGTAATATTGTGATTTTTATCGGTACTTTGTGGGATTATATTAAATCATTAATACTTGGAAACGTAATTAGTAATTTGTAAAGGAAAAGCTCAAATGTCTTCGAAATTGATTTTACTTGTTATATCATCGTATATTTATTCTCAAATATCGGTTAGAACAGTTAATCAAGTACTTTATGACGGATATGGAAAAGCATATTATAGGAATTATAATAAATTATCGATATACGTTCACAAAATTTTATCTATAATCCTTTTTGGCACAGTCATAAAAAGGAAAGTATCATTGTGGTTCTTTTTTATGCAAATCATTAGTATTCTAGGGGTGGCATTCATTATCTTCGGTATATTCTGGGAAGACCCGATTCCTACTATGATTCAAACTATAGTGGGGTATGGAATTGGGATTGCAGATCTTATTTGCATCATTGGCTCACTGATTGATGACTCCATTCATAATAAGACTTAAAGTAAATCAATTTCATAGAATTGACTCCGCACTCAGCGTGGATTCTTCGGAATCTGCGTTGGGGGCGGAGTTTTCCTTGACAAAAAGTGGTTGGTATGATATAATGGATGTGCAAACAGAAATAGCATTGATTTCTGCAGGCATCACCGTTATAACTTCGGCACTTGGATTTTCTAAGGTTGGGCAATTGATTATTGAAAGTTCACCGATGCTGTTTCTTTCGATTGGGATTGGTCTATCTTTGTCTTTGGCAGGGGTCTGTTATGATTTTGCGGATTTTTTGTATTCTAATCGTATTAAGTTTAAATCATCTATTTAGGAGGTTGTTTTGAACATAATTGATATCCTAATTATGCCATGGAATAATGCAGACATTGGTGAGAGGGTTTTTGTAAATACGTTAATTGTTCTGTTAATTAGTTTAATTCCCGTTTTTTATTTTTCAATGAGTAAAAAGGTACGTATTAAGGAACGCAACTTTAACTTTTATATCTACTATGTGTGTGTCCCTATTTTTGCAGTGATTGTTTTAGAACTTCTTTTTTGGCCACTTGCTCTTGTGGTTAATAGTTTGTTTATGTTTGTTTTTTGGGACAAAAAGAGCGCAAAAGGAATGTGTTTTAGAGAAAAAAACGGAATCGGTTTTCGTTGTTTTGAAGTAGAACATCAAAAGTATTATGATGAAAAGATAGAGTATTCAAAAGAAGAGTTGAAATCTTATTTTCCAAACAAGCTACTTTATAGTTTTTTGGTATATGTGTTTCCATTATTGATTGTTGGCGTTTTTTCTTTATTTAATCTTGGGTATATATTTTGGATGTGAATTTGTGGGATGGTACCGAGTTAAAAGAATTGTGTATTATCAAAATTTTTTGTGCCAGTTTTACATTTAGAGACACTTATGAAGAGATATTTCTAAAACATGCTTTTAAGGAGATTGTCAAAATGAAAAAAATCCTTTCCATATATTTGTGCATATTGATGTGCGTATGTTGTTTGTCTTCTTGCGATGCATCAAGAATGGAGTGTGCTCCACCTGATGGTGCAAATATGAACTATAACAATATTGGCTTTGGCAGAGATTATTGGTTAGACAACGATAGCTATTGCTATTTGAGCACATCCTTGTCACGAGTATATTATATAATCGACGAACATTCAAAAACAAGAATAGGTTCAAACGGTGGATATGGCGGAGGCTCCATCCAAAAATATGGCAACAAAATATATATGCTTCATTGTGTTGATAATGTAGATGATTACAATTCAACATATGAGTTAAAGCTATATGATGTCAATTTTGCAGAAACAACAATGCTAACTTCAATAAATAACTGCGAAACATTTTTGGTCTTAGACGAAACTGTATATTACTTGGAATACAGTTGGGTCAACGATTCCAAAATATCAACGTTAAAAAAATATTCTGTTGATTCAAAAAAGCATGAGACCATCAAAGAAAAAATTATTTCTTTCGGTATAAAAGAAAACTCTGTCTTTTATCTCGCTGAAGAAAACAACGAAATATCCATTTATAAATATAATGCCGAATCTGAATCCTCAATTAAACAAGGTGAATTTTATTTAGATGAAGATTATATTTTGGAGTTGCAGGAGCTTGAAGCTGTATCTTATACACCTGATTATTTGTTGTTTAAAATACCAAATTATGAAAATGTAACGTCTTCAAAAATATTCAAATACTCATTTAAAAATAACGATTTAATTTCTATTGATTTTGATGAATTTATAGACAATTTTATTTCATACAATAGTTACTCGTATTTTACAACTTATAATAAAAATTCAGACATTAGCAAACTATATAAGATGGATAACAATACAAATGAGATCGTTCAGTTGCAAACAATTAAAGGGTTGTGCGCAAGTTTGTTTGTATGTTCCGATAACGGAACGTACGTTTATGAATTTGAAGATTGTGATTTGAATTATTATTCTAATGAGCCAAACGCTAGTCCGATTACAGTTGTAAATGACTAAATTTTTATATGGTTCAAATCAAAAAATGATTTCTTTTTCAAGTTTTTATAAGCAACTTTAAACAAATATTTTTTCTCCGCACTTCTTATGAGGTGCGGAGTTTTTTCTTGACAAAAAGTGGTTGGTATGATATAATGGATGTGCAAACAGAAATACGTCGAATGATCTCGGCACTGCATAACCTAGATCGTAAAAATGCCAAAAAGATTGAAAAAGCCACCAAGACCATTAACGAAAATAAAAAGAAACTGTCTAAAACATTGAGAATCGCCAAACTCAAAAAGAAAAAACTTCTTATTGAAGAAAAATTCTATGTTTTAGGTGTGGGAATTACATTTTCGCTTAATATCTCAAACAAGCTAATCAACAGCGTTGCTAATTTTTTTATTAAATAGAGGATCTTTTATGGATTTGTCAGAGTATTATGAGTATTTTGAATCTACTTACAATATATCAATTTTTGCCTTATGCTTGACTCTTTTTGTTGTTATCTTTATTGGTGTGCGTTCACTAAGAGATAAAAAGGAAACCATGAGGAAAAAAATTCTTAATTTGTCACTGCTGCTCTTGGTTTTGGCTTCAATTTTGACATATTTTATGACTGGTCCCTATTTGGCCAAAAAAGATATTGAGCAAAATACGATCTATTGCTATGAGGGAAACTTTGAAATAATACATATATCACAGGGAATCTATAGCAAGGCGACGTTTCGTTTTGAAAACCAAGAAATTACTCTTAAATATTCAGCAAATGAAGATCTAATTGAACTTGGAAAGTATGATGGAAAACTTGTTTATGCACAACATTTGGCTCAAGTTGTAGATTTAGAGATATTTAATACACAGGATGAATAAAAAATTCCATATTCTTTTCTCCGCACGCAGCGTGGATTTTTCGGAATCTGCGTTGGGTGCGGAGTTTTTCTTGACAAAGAGTGAATGGTATGATATAATTCCCGTGTTCTTCTTTTCCGAAATCATAGCGGCGCTGATCCTGCTTTGTGCGGGAATTCTGTATTATACCGGCTCGAAAAAAGTTGGTAACCGCATCCGCGAGAAGCGCCAACTTATCGAGTATGAATTGCCTCGACTTGTAGCAACTATAGTTGTGGTGACATTGATTTCGATGATGATGTTGCTGTGGGGAACGATTACGGTCAATGGTACGTTTAAATTGAGTGTCGATTTTTCACATATGCAATAAACAAAAAATTCTCAACGAAAAGTTGGGGGCGGCAGAATTTTCTGCCGCCCTTTTAAATAATTGGATTAATCCTTGATCACGCTCCAGTTTATCAAATCCTTTGACTGAAGTTGAACTTGACACGTGGGAGAACTATAAAGGGTTAAACGGTAATAACCGGAATCTTCAATATACTCCAAATCAGTAATCTCTGAACACCTTTCCACCACATCATGAGGCAATTGCGAAATTTGATTCCAAGTCAATCCGCCGTCAATAGTCAAGTAGGAGCGTTTAAAAATCTCTTCGTTTGTTATATCTCGAAAACCGATAATACCAACCTGAGGGGAAACAAACTTAAAAATATTGATACAGTCGCTATAGTCATTTTCCAAGAAAAAAATTGTCGGGAGCTGATTCCAACTTTTTCCACCG
>JAFTKJ010000012.1 GCA_017453305.1 Clostridia bacterium | reverse complement strand
TGATCATATCAACAAGGGGAAGATACGCCCTGCGCGTGATGCTCGACCTTGCCGAGAACGGAAACGGTGACTATATTGCTATGAAGAAAATAGCCGAAAGACAAGGGATCTCGCTCAAATATCTGGAGCGCATCCTGCCCGTGCTGACACAAAACAACATCGTCGAGGGTGTTCAAGGAAAGGGTGTATGAAAGAAACTCACGAATTTTTATTTCCGAATTATTATTTGAAGTTTTCATGTAAGATGGGTGCGTGCCGCTCGGCTTGTTGCGAGGGCTGGCCTATTTCCATTTCTATGAAAAACTATTTTTACCTGTTGGGGCTTGATTGCAACGCCGATCTGCGTCACCGTCTGGATTGCGGCGTTCATGTTGTAGACCATCCCACAGAGGAGGAATATGCGCGGTTTGAGCCTCGCTATGATGGAAACTGCCAATTGCGTATGCAGGATGGACGTTGTGCACTCCATGCCGAGCTGGGAGAGGAGATCCTGCCCGATGTGTGCCGTCTGTATCCGCGCGGGATCCGAGCCGAGGACGGGCTGTATGAATGTTCTTGCGCCAATAGCTGTGAAGCTGTTTTGGAATTACTACTGGAGCAAGAGGAGCCCATTGCGTTTATCCGCCGTGAGTTGACGTTAGAGATGCCGCCTTTGATCGGACGACAATCCTTTTTTGAAACCTTGGGTGTTGAACAAAAAATAAGGTTGTATCTGATCTCGGTGATTCAGGATAGAAGCATGTCACTGCCGCAAAGAATGATGTGTCTTGGCGAGGTATTGGATGACATGGATTTTGTCCTTGAAAGGAAAGACAAGGCGATGCTGGACCGGATGTTGAGCGAGCGCAGAACGACTTTTCAGGCTTGCGCCGATAGTAAGAAAATCAGCGAGGATCACCTGAAATTCGGTCTCGAAATCGTGGAGCAGATGATCGCGATCTTGGATGAGCGCAGTCAAAGCATACGTGGATGCAGAAAAGCAGCACTTTCGTATTTTGGCGACGGCGACAGCGCAATCGACCGCTATCGCACGGCAAGGTCGCATTTTGAAGCACTAATGCCGAATTGGGAGAGCTTTTACGAGCATATGCTGGTCAACCATATGTTCTTCTCGTTGTTTCCGTTCCAGGACAGACCCGAAAGTATGCACAGTGAGTACATAGCACTCTGCGCGGTTTATGCAATCATGAGGTTTCTCGGTCTTGGCAGTATGGCTGAACGCCAAGAAAAAAGCGCCTTGATCGACGGAATGGTCGCGGCGTTCCGCCTCATTGACCATACCGAATTTGACCGCCTCGCCTCACATCTGTTGCATCGGCTGAATTGTACGTCTCGCGCACAAATGCTTGATTTGATTTCTCTATAAAATACACTTTGATGCGAAGGAATGCTGCGGAGCAAATTTTTCGATATACGGATTTGAGGTCAACGCCACCGTTATATACGGAAAGTCCGATTCGCCTCCCGGCGAGTGATATTGCTGACGCAGTTATATTCGGCATATGCCGAGTGGTATTCGCTTCGCGGGTTTCAGGGCGAATAGAATATCACTGAAGCCGCAAGGCTTCAATATCACTATTGCACAAGCAATAATATCACTCTTTGCGAGAGCAAAGAATATCACTAAAAAACAGAGAAGAGAGAGTTTCACGGAATTTTGTAACCGTGTTACTTTCTCTTCTGCTTTTATTGCCGGTTTCGCTCGCTTATTGCATGGCTTTCTGAAGGTCCGGATACAATTATTTGGATTTGGCATTTTTGAGTTTTCGTTACTCCGTATTGACTTATTCACAATTTTATGATATAGTATTGTTATGATTTCTTTGTATTTGGAGGCACACGTATGAAGATCACTTTTCTTGGGACTGCAGACGTTCGTCCGCGCGTGGACGCGTACGTTTCGGCAACGATGATCGAGGTGGGTGACCGAGTCTATCTGCTGGATGCGGGGGCACCCGTGAGCGATCTGATGCTGCGGTATGGCAGACGACCCGACGCTCTGTGCGCGGTGTTTACCACGCACGCGCATAACGACCACGTGGACGGGCTTTTTCAGCTCTTCAGCCATTGCATTCACGTTTATTCTAAGGCATCGTACGACGTTTATATGACCGAGGCACCGATCGCGCAGGCATTTTGCGATTGCATCGGGACACTCTATCATCTGGAATTTCCAAAGGACCGCTTGCGTGTGCACGTTGCCAAGGAGGGCGTCGTTTACGACGACGGTGTTCTGCGCGCGACCTATATTCCCGTGGCGTATCACGAGGGACCTCCGCATTTTGCGATTTTAATCGAAGCGGATGGCAAATGCGTTTTGTTTACGGGAGATATGTCGCAGAATTTGAAGGACGACGATTTTCCGCGCGTGGCGTATGAGCGCGAAACCGATCTGATCGTATGCGAATACGCGCATTCGTTGATCGACGTGCTGGATCCCCATATTCAAAGATGCCGCACCAAGACGTTTGCCTTTAACCATTATGCGGGATACCGACACGAGGAGCTGGCGGCAATCGTAAACAGCGGTCGCTACGCGTTTCCCATCCGCGCTTTACGCGACGGGGATGTTATTGAGCTGTAATAGAGCACAAGCGGAAGAAGGAGATGAACGTTTTTTTGAAGAACGGCAAGGCATTCCGGATCCGCTCGAGCAATTTCAAGGACGATCTCTTACCGATCATCCTTGGTGATTTTTATAGGAGGATAAAATGAAAAAAACATTCCAAATCGGGATGCCGCTTGAGAACGATACCGAATATTTTGCAACCGAAGCGGAATATCACGTTTTTGCCGCCGATACCAGCGAGGTCTGTGACCGCCGCTATGCCGCAATGCGCGGAAACGCAAGCGCGCAGGCATTCAACGTATTTATGTTGATCAAAAACAAGAAGAATATCACCGTCGATTTTGGTGGTGCAACGCTTGTAATGCACGGTAAAATACAACCATTTTTGATCGACGGGTGTGAAAACGTCACGCTGAAGAACTGTAACGTGACCTACGACCGCCCAATGTATACCGAGGCACTGATCACCGAGGTGACGCCATCCTATGCAAGGCTGAAATTGAATGCGCATTGCACCTGCCGCGTGGAGGGGGATCAATTGATCCCTTACGGAACAGGCTGGGAAAACCGCCGATTGAATTGGAGAGGCGTATTTTTTCAGCTGTTTGATCCCGTCACGCGTCGGGGCTGTGGCATCACGTTGGGGGCAATCGGCACGCCGTTTATCAAAGATGAGAGCTTTCCGTATTCCATCGATCAATTCACGGTCGAGGAGGATGGCGACACGATTCTTCTCAAGGGCAGTATTCCCGACGTATATCGGGTAGGCAAAGTTTTGGTGATCGAGCACGAGGGGCGGACGTACTCCAACGTGTTTGCAATCGATAGCAAGCATCTGACGCTGGAAAATTACCGTATTCTGTCGGGTGAAGGAATGGGGCTTTTTGCCTACCGAGTGGAAAATATCCTCCTGGACCGTTTTCTGTTGACGTACGATGAAAAATCCCCTTGCCTCATTTCCAACAGCGCAGATGCGGTGCATTCGTTTGGTACGTCCGGCTATTTTATCATACGCAACAGCGTTTTTGAGGGGATGATCGACGATGCGATCAACATTCACTCCAATTTCCGTGCGGTCGACCATGTATGTGATGACGTGATCTATACCAACCGCGCCTCTTGCGAGAAACAGGCGCAGGATTTGTACCGCGTGGGAGATGAGATCGCGGTCTATCGCGGACAGACAATGGAGGAGACGGCAAAATATACCGTGCTTGAGATTGAACGGATCGACGACGAGCTTGCCCGACTTACGGTCGACCGCCCCACAGAGGCACATGCGCGAGGAGATCTGATCGAATCCTTGAGTGCAAACTGTGACGTGACGATAGAAAACTGTATCTTTGGAAAGGCAAACTCTCATCTGCGCCTGCAATCGCGCGGAAAATTCGTGATCCGCAACTGCGAGAGCGAGCTTCCGTTTTTGCTGACGGGAGATGCGACGTATTGGTTTGAATCGGGACCGATTACCGATCTGACCGTTGAAAATTGCCGCTTTATCGGCGAGCGTGCGCGCATTTCCGTTGAGAGCGAGGTGCAGGTGAGCAAGGCGGCGCCGTATTATCACAAAAATATAAAAATTCTGAACAACGTATTTGAAACCGCGTCACCGATGACCGCAAGAGAAGCCGACGGAATCGTTTTCAAAGGCAACCAAAACAGCAACGGCCTACCGATGACGCTGACGCTGACCAATTGCGGAACAGCGGAAACGGACGGCTGTGCGGTAAAGCGGATCCATCAAAAGAACAGAAGCATCGGGGTGAACTGAATTCACAAACCCAGATACACGAACGGGGAGCTTTTGTCAAATCTGTTCGAAATAAATCAAAACAAATAGAGGTAAAGTTATGAACCGATATGTGATCACCGAGTACGGCGTCAGTGCCGATTGTGGGGAGCTTCAAACCGCAAAAATACAAGCCGTGCTTGACCTTTGCAAGGAGAGTGGCGGCACGGTCGTTATTCCCAAGGGAAGATTTCACACAGCCGCCTTGCGCATGTGGTCGAATACCACGCTTTATCTGGAGCACGGCGCCGAGCTTTACGGAAGTGCCGATTGCGACGATTATGAGGTCTTTGAGATCCCCGACGGGGTGGAAATGCGATCGGATATGGAGCTCATCACGCAGTATTACGGAGAGCCGTGGGAAACCTACCGCCGCGCGATCATTTCTGCCTACGGGGAGAAAAACATCTCCATCATCGGCGAGGCAGATGCGGTTATCGACGGTGCAAATTGCTACGATCCCAACGGGGAGGAGGGATATCGCGGCCCACACGCCATCTTTTTTACTTGTTGCGAAAACGTTTTGCTGGAGGGCTACACGGCGCGCCACAGCGGAAATTTTTTGCACGAGGCAAACAACTGCAAAAATGTGACCATGCGCCGCGTGACCTGCCTTGGAGGATCGGACGGCATTCATCTGCACTGCTCCGAGAACACGCTGATCGAGGATTGCTTGTTCAAAACGGGCGACGATTGCATCGCGGGGATCAATATCAAAAATCTGTTGGTGCGCCGTTGCGTTCTGAATACCTCCTGCGATCTGTTCCGCATTGGCGGCGTGCAGATCCACGTGGAGGATTGCTACGCCTACGGTCCCGGATATTATCCGCACCGCATGACGGTGGTAAAGGGCAAAAACGACGAGCTCCCTCGCGAGGAGGGGCGCCACGATCTTTTGCACACGGTGGTGTATTTTGCAAGCCAAAACTACCCTTACGCGCCCTCCGATATTCATTTTAAAAACTGCGTGATTGAAAACGCCAAGAACATTTTGAACTATGCGGCAGATCGGGACGTGTTGCAAAAGGGCACGTATCTTGGGGAATTTACCCTGGAAAACGTCCGCTTTACCGACCTCAAGGAAACTTCTGCTCCCGTGGCGCGCGCGGACGTGCCGCTGACGGTGCGTATGAAGGACGTCAGCGTGGAATTTCACGAGTCCGCAACGGACGCAAACGCATTTACGATTGCAAAAGACGCCAATACGACGCTGATCGTAGAGTGAAGCGGAGGGCGGAACGGCGGTACGTTGATTCTTTAAGAATCTTTGTAATCATCTTGCAAACCAATCGGTTTTGTGATATAATAATGGGCGTATTACAAGCGTTTTAGGAGGACTTATGAAAATCAAGGGTGCGATATTTGACATGGACGGAACGATTGTGGATTCCTTGATGTATTGGAGCGATTTTTGGAATCGGCTTGGTGAAAAATACATGAACCGCAAGGGCTTTCAGGCAAGCGAAGAGGTAGACAAAAAGATCAGGACGATGATCTTTGCCGACGCAATGGCGTACATTAAGGAGTATTACAATATTCCGGAACCGATTGAGGAGCTCCTTCAATTTTCTTCAAACGGGCTGCTTGACTTTTATCGGGAGGTCGCAAAGCCCAAGGCGGGGGCAATCGAGCTGTTGGAGTATCTTAAGGCGCAAAACGTCAAGCTGTGCCTGGCTTCGGCAACCGCTATGAAGCAGGTCAAATATGCGCTGGAATGTCACGATATGGCAAAGTATTTTGACGTTGTGCTTTCCTGCGCGGATATTGGAGTCGGTAAGGATCAGCCCGATATTTACCTCTTGGCGCAGGAGAAGCTGGACGTTCCCGCAGAGGAGCTTTGCGTATTTGAAGACTCCTACGTCGCTCTGGAAACCGCCAAAAAGGTCGGCTTTCAAACCGTTGGCATTTACGACCAATACAACTTCGAGCAGCAAAGACTCGAAAAAGCCTCCAACATCTATCTGCCAAAAGGCAAATCGTTGGATACCCTGATCGATCTGATCAATACAGAGGCATAAATGAAACAAGTGGCGCACCGTAAGCCTTCTCTAAAGAGGGTTGCGGTGCGCTTTGCTGTTTATAAGAATAAGAAGATCAAGAGAAGGAGCATCACGGCGATGTCACTCTTCTTGTAGTGGAATCCGCGGCGATAAATAGTATAACCAAAAATGGTAAAAAGCTCAATGATGACTGTGAAAAAGATATATTCAAGACCTCCACATAGGAGCATTCCACAGATCGCATAAATGGGAAGCAGTACGCGGAATCCGAAAAAGGAATCAGACTGTTCCTCGGTGAGTTCCATCCTCCTTTTGCCAAAGGTAAGGAATAATCCGATTGCCGATGCAACACCGACGATGATCCAAAAAACAAATACTATAACATTTTCCTGTGTTAGCCAGAAGCTCACGTCTGCCGATCCGAGTTTAAAACTCCAGTAGCTTATCGTCATCTGGGCAAAAAAGATCCAAGGTAGCCAATTTTCGTGGTTCAAATATGAATCAACAGATGAATTTCTGATACCTACTTTATTCTCAATGGTACAAATCAAAAACATAAAGACAAAGGTATATAGGATCATAAACCATATTCCGTCGCCCTTTGTATTAGCTTCGTTGAATACGAACGACATAATTGAGTACATTGCAAATCCAAACAAGAGGCAGAGAAAATAGTGTACGATCATGGAGGGGGGATTGTACCACGTAAGCCCTCTGCTCAAAAGCAGGATAAAATTGAACAGGTGAGAGATGGTAAATACTCCAAAAAGCACAATCAAACCGGTAAGATAATGGACTAGCCCCATTGTTCTGCGAGAAATGGGAAGTGCATAGAGGCAATCGAGGTTGATTCGCTTCTTGAAAATTGAAAATTCCATGAAAGGAAGAATATATACAAGAATAGCTATAAAGACTGTGGGTACATAAAGCGTGCCGCCAAAGCTGAGTAGTTCGGTTCCATCTACAGGGGAGCTTCTCCACACTGGATCTGCGCTGATTGCAATCAAAAAGGTCAAGGTGAGTACAGAGACAAGTATACAGATAATATTTCTGACATTTTCCTTTAAGTGCAAGCGGAAATATTGCTTGAAATTCGTCATTGTATCATCCCATCCTTTCTTACGTCGTGAATAAACGCCTCTTCAAAATCGAGCGGCATTTCGTCCATAATAGCAGGGGAAAGTGCTTCCAGGCGTTCTCTCATAACTGTGCGATCTCCTTCCAGAACGATCTGTACAAATCTGCTTTGAATGATCAGTGAAACAATCGGAAGACCTGCAAATAACTCTTTGCTTACCGATTCTGTAAAAGCAAGTTCAAACTTGCACAGCTTGCCAACGTGCTCTGCTATATCGCCTTGCGTTTTGATCGTATTTGAATCAATCAGTATAAATCGATCACAAAAGTCCTCAAGCTCACGCAGGGAATGGCTGGAGATTAGCACAGTCGTTTGGCTCTCTTCAACAAGCGTGATGATCGCGTCTTTGAATATTTTCCTCGAAAGGGGATCAAGTCCGTCAAACGCCTCGTCAAGCAAAAGATATTTCGGTTTTGCTGCAAGAGCAAGCGCAATGAATATTTGACGACGCATGCCCTTTGAAAAATTGCGAACCTTATCCGCCTTGTTGATTTTATATATTTCAAGCAAGCGGAGATATGTTTGTTTATCGATGGTTGGATAAAAGCATTTATAAAACTTAAAAAGCTTTTCAGGTGTCATAAAAGCCGTGTAATAAGGATCGTCGGGAAGAAAGAAGATTTTTTTTCTTGTTTCGGCATTGGCAGGATCTTTTTCGTCATATTTGATACTACCCTCATCAGGAAGATAAACACCTGCAAGTAAACGAAGAAGTGTTGACTTACCCGCACCGTTAATGCCAACAATGCCAAGTATCGTGTTGTCGGGGATTTCAAGGTTGATTTTATGAAGTACGGTTTTTGCACCAAGCGAGTGGGACATGTCTTGAATCTTAATCATTTTTATATACCTCCTCTATAATAGAATGAAGCTTATCCTTTGAAATACCTTGCTCTTTCAAGTGCAAGAGTTCGGCATTTAGGGCATCAAAGATTTCGCTGATTTCTTCGATGCCGTTCCCTGACAGAACGAATGCCCCCTTTTTGGGGATTGAGCGGATCAAGCCTTTTTCCTCAAGCAAAGTGTATGCGCGTTGAACCGTATTGGGATTGACGCGAAGCTCGGTTGCTGCCGTTCTGACCGAGGGGAGTTTTTCTCCCTGCTTGATAATACCGAGGGAAATGTATTTCTCATAACGCTCGGCAATCTCAAGATAAACGTCGCGCTTTGTAAAAAAAGCTTCAGCCATATAACCACTCCTTTCTGTATTATTTGTACCATCTGTATTATCTGTATTAACATTATAGCATGTCAAATTGCGTTTGTCAATAGAAAAATGAAAAAAGTGAAATCAAAGATTTGTGCTTTCCACCTTGTTCTTTTTGAAATATGTTTTCAAAAAACCAACAGATTTGATTTTTTGCTAAAAGACACGGATTTTATCCTGCAGGTTATGGGATTTGTACTGCAAATGCGAGGGCAATGCAGGCGGTTTTGCTCTCACGAGAATTGAATACAGCAAAAAACGCGCCCCAATGTGCAAAAGCTGTGGGGGCGCGTTGTTTTAGTGTTGCTTTTTTGAAAAAAGTATGGTACAATTTTTAAAAGGAACGGAACGTTGCGTCAGAGCTGGTACTCCTTGCGATAGTGCTTGGGGGAGATGCCGTAGACCTCGGAAAACAGACGGCAGAAGTAGAATGGGTCGTCAAAGCCGATGGTTTCCGAGATCTCCTTGATCTGCATGTCCGTGCATCGTAAAAGACTCTCTGCATTGGAAAGGCGCAGGCGATTGCGGTATTCAACGGGGCTGTAGCCCGACCATTTGCGGAAACAACGGTAAAAATACGTGACGCTGACGCCGTCCATTTGTGCGTATTCCTCTATTTTGTGGTTTTGATTCCACGCCTCGCAAAATGCTCTTGCACCGCGGCGGATCGGGTAGAGGGCTTCGTCGTTTTGCGAAGCGGAGGCCTCGATCAGATCCAACAGCAAAAACAGCTCGCTTTTGACCTTTGTCATGTTTCGCTTATCGCGGTGAAATGCCTCGCACAGCTTTTTCAGGTGAATTTCCTGCCGATGATCCCGACAGTTAGATAGAAGAGCGATTCCGTCCGACAGCAAAAATTCCTCGCGCTCCTCGTCATAAAAATGCATGTTGATCGTGTAGGTGTCAATTTGCTCGCCGGTATCTCCAACCACGTGTACGTAATAGCAAAGCCCACGGGGGATAAAGACGATGTCCCCGTTGCGCGCTGTTATTACTTGTGTGCCATCGGCAAGAAAAAAGGATACCTCAATGTCCGAACAGACAAAAAAGAGCGCAGAGGCAGGACGCCCCTTGGTTTTGTATAATCCAAAGGATTTTCTTTGCAGCCAATTTTCGGGGAAGAGATCGGTGATGTTAAAATCGATGCTTACTTCATGTAGGCTTGATAGAGGAATCGTTTTCATATCTGCGTCCTTTCTTTGCGCGTTTGTTGCTTTTATTATACTGCGTTTGTGCAGAAAAGTCAAGGTTTTGCGCAATAATGCATTGCCTTTTTAGAGGCGGTGCGCTACAATATAAGCATACTTGTATTTGTTTGATGGATTGGAGAAAAAAGAGGATATGGTATACGGACTTTTGGCGGTAGTGCTCTTTTGTCTTTCTCTAAAGGGATATTGCGGAAAAAAGACCAGCAATTACGTTACAAGCACCGGCGACTCCTTCACGTTCAATTTGCTTCGCATGGTGCTTTGTATTTTGATCGGTGCCGTGCTTGTGCTTGGTGAAGGGGCAGGCAAGTTTTTGTTGATCGAGCTTCCCATGCTTGGCATCTGCCTTCTTTCCGGTGCGGCAAATGCGGCGTTTTTGGTGGGCTGGATTTTGGCAATTCGCAAAAACTCCATGGTCTCCGTGGACGTTGGATTGACTATGGGGTCCATCGTTCCCGCGGTCCTGTGCGCATTTTTGTTTGGTGAGGCGATCTCCTGGATGAAGATGATCGGCTTTGCGTTGATCCTGCTGGCGACTGCCATTCTGGCGGCGCGCGGATCCAAAAAGGTAAACGGCAGCTTTTCAGGATTGTTGCTGTTGATCTTCGCCGCTCTTGGCGATGGCATGACGGGATTTGCACAGCAATTGTTCAAGCAATTTTACACCGAATCGGGCATCTGCCATCACGGCGTTTTTTATCCAAAATCGGTCTATCATTTTTATACTTACGTATTTGCGGCACTCGTGTTGCTTCTGGCGTTAGTCGGATATCACGCTTGCAACCACAAAAAAGGGGAAACTGTCACATCCCAAAAGCGCCTTGCTTTGCCCCTTCCCGTGGTCTTGCACGTGCTGGTCATGGCAATTTGCCTTTTCGTGAGTAACTATCTTCAAACCGTGATCACCAATGATTTTGCCATGCCGTCACAGGTGCTTTACCCGGTCATCAAGGGCGGGTGCCTGATCACGGTCAATTTGACGGCAATGCTCTTTTTTGGAGAAAGGATCACGTGGCGAAGCGCCCTGGGCTCTCTCATTGCCCTTGGCGGTATTGTTTGTATGAACGTTTTGTAAGGAGGGATCAACTTGAAACGAAATATAGAAGAAGCGAAGCGCGCTTTGAGCGAAAAGCCTTTGTTTGCAACCTCTGCAGAGCGCTTTCTGATCTTGAACGAGCTGAAGTCCTCCTATAAGGACATGCCCCAGCCAATGCGCTTTTCGCGCGTGCTTGGAAGTCTGCTCTCGCGTGTTTCCACCCCGTTGGAGGAGTACGATCTGATTGTAGGGCGGTGCGTGGACCGCGAATTGAGTGCCGAGGAGGAGAGCGCATTTCAAGCCTACGTCAAGCATCCGGATTATCCCGCACGCCATCTTTTTTACTCCTCGGGGCACGGTACGTATTCCTGGGAGCTGTTGGTCAAACGCGGCATTGTCGGCTTGCGCGAGATGGCAAAAGAGCACCTGACGTGTGCTCGGGATGAGGATGCGCGTGTCTTTTTGCAAGCCATCATCGAAATTTACGATGCTATTCTTGCCTACGTGCGCCGCTATGCACTTGCCGCACAAGAAAAGGGAATGGGTGAGGTGGCAAGGAATTTGGAAACGATCGCAACGGGAGCTCCCGACGGCTTTGCCTCGGCGTTGCAGCTGTTGTGGATCGTGACGATGATCAACTGCGCGTATATTTCCGAAAACCCCACGTTGACCGTTGGTCGCCTGGATCAGATTTTGTATCCGTTATATCGGGCGGACCTGGAGCGCGGTGTTCTGACGCGTGAGCAGGCAAAAGACTATATCACCGATTATTACTGCAAGCACAATCTGATCATGGGACGCGGCGAGCACCAGGTAGGGGACGAGCAAAACAGCACCACCTTCCACCGCATTGCCAATTTTGACGCGCCGCAGTATTTGCTGCTTGCGGGTACGACCGCTGACGGTGCGCTTGCCGTCAACGAGCTGACCGAGCTGTTTGCGGAATGTATCGAGCCGAGCTTCAAAAACCCTGTTGTGGTGGTACGATACGTAAAAGGAATGGATCGGGCAGCCCCAACGCTTTGGTCCACCTTGACCGCGCGTGCACTTTCCAGCGCATCCCTGATGTTTTATAATGATGCGAACGTCATCTCCGCCTATCGCCGCTTGGGGCTTCCGAAGGAAGATGCCGCACGGTATGAGCATTTCGGGTGCAATTGGTGCTCTTCCGGTGACCGCAGTGCCTGGATGCAAAGTGCCCCCAAAAGTGTGGAATACGGCGTGTACCGCACGCCCGAGGAAAAGGCAGAGCTGGACATTCCCTTTATGCGCGTTAACGCCACGCATGGCTGGGCAGAGGACTTTATGATCGTGTTCCGTACGTTGGCGCAACGCCCCGAGGGAAGCGTGACCATTGAGGATTTTTACAAGCTGTTTTTTGGGCGGATGGAGGAATTCATCGACCGTAAGCTGTCCATCCTTTCGCACGATCTGGAGGTCAGACGTCGCCGCCCGTCGGCTTTGCTTTCGTTTGGAGATTGCTTCCTGGAGGAGTCCTTGAAGCATGCGGAGTGCTTTACGGCAGGAGCAACCTATCATTTTGAGCTGCAGGCATTCCAGATGTTTGCAACGGTAGTGGATTGCTTTATCGCAGTGGATCAGCTGGTCATGACGGAAAAGAAGCTGACGCTTTCGCGATTGCTGGCGGCAACCGAGGCGGATTTTGAGGGATATCCCGACGTGCTGGCACTGTGCCGCAGAGCCGATAAATACGGAATGGATACGCCGCTTTCCAATCGGCATGCAGAGCGCATTTCGCATACGGCTTCCAATCTTGTCATTGAAAAAAGCAGACCTTATTTTGAAAAGCAGCGTCTGTTTCTGATCCCGTGTATGCAAAGCGATACCTGGCATTTAAAATACGGCGAGGACTTTGGCGCAACGCCCGACGGCAGACGCGCCCACACACCCTTCTCACAAAATACAAGACCCAACAACGGCGTTTGCGTCAACGGTCTGACGGGTATGTTCAATTCCATGTTGCATCTGCCGCACGATGGACTGGTTTCGGGTGCGCTCAACCTTGACATTGATCCAAAGCAGTTTGCGGGGGAGTCGGGGCACACGCTTTTTTCCGCACTCCTCGCAGCTTATTTTAACGCAGGAGGCTTACACGCGCAGGTCAGCGCCGTAGGTGTGGAGGAGCTGTTGGATGCCCAAAAGGATCCGCAGTCACACAGAGATCTTCGCGTTCGCGTAACGGGATACAGCGGCGTGTTTGTGGATCTGTGTGAGCGACTCCAAAATGACGTAATCGAACGATTGAAATAAAGATGAAAAGGATATAAAGCTATGAAAAAAATTCTTCTTCCAAACGGACTGAACGTTTCCGAGGTTGCATTGGGAGCGATGATGTTTGGCTCCACCACCTCCAAAAAAGAATCCTACGAGGTTTTGGACACGTATATGGATATGGGCGGCAATTTTATCGATACCTCCAACAACTACGCCCATTGGGCAGGTACGGGGGACGAGAGCGAAACCCTGCTTGGCGAGTGGTTGACAGAGCGCGGCTGCCGTGATCGTGTCATTCTTGCTACCAAGGTGGGATTTGACCGCCACGGACAGGGCGCCGGGCTGAAAAAGGAGCAGATTGAATATTGGATTGATGAAAGTCTTCGCAAGTTGAAAACCGATTATATTGATCTTTACTACGCCCACACCGATGATACGAATACGCCCATCGAAGAAACGATGGAAGCCTTTGACCGTCTTGTTAAAAAAGGAAAGGTGCGCACCCTCGGTTCGAGTAATTTCGATACGTGGCGTCTTGCCGAGGCAAATATGACAGCAGAGAACAACGGCTGGACACCTTACACCGTGATGCAACAACGGCTGAGTTACCTCAATCCAAAGTTTGCGGAGGCTCCTAAGTACGCCTATAACGAGGTTGTCAACCGCGAGAGATTGCGCTTTCTCTGCGATAAGAACATGCCCTTGGTCTCCTATGCATGTTTGTGCAAGGGTGCATACGAGGATCCTGCACGTCTGCCCAACGAATACGAGGGTGGCACGCGCCTGGAATTTATCCGCAATATGGCGGCTGAGAAGGGCGTCAACCCCAGCGCACTTGTTGTCGCATGGTTGACCAACCTCCACCGTTGCAAGGGCTTTCCGCGCGTCATTCCGCTTTTCTCGGCAACACCCGAGCAGCTGAAGCAGAACCTGCGCGGCTTGGAGCTGCTCCTGAGTGACGAAGAGTTGGCGCTTATGAACGAAATCAAATGAAAGAGCCGCTGATTTTTGATATCAAGCGCGCGTCAACCTCCGACGGTCCGGGGCTTCGAACGGTCGTATTTTTCAAGGGATGCAATCTGGATTGCTTCTGGTGTCACAATCCGGAAGGGAAAGATGCAAACGCACAAACGGCATATTTTGCAAGTAAATGCATCTCCTGCGGTGCTTGCAAAAATGTTTGTAAAAAAACAGAACGTTGTGTTTTGTGCGGCGAATGCGTAGATTCTTGTCCAACGGGAGCTCGAAAGATGTACGGCAAGGCGTGGAGTATTGATGATCTCGTTGACTTCATTCAGCGCGACAGTACCTATTACCGTGCCACCGGCGGTGGCGTAACATTTTCGGGTGGAGAATGTATGCTTTATCCCGAATATGTTTCCGAATTGGCAAAGCGTTGTCATGAAGCAGGCATACACGTGGCAATCGACACAGCGGGTTGCGTGCCGTATGAAAGCTTTGAAGCAGTGCTTGCGTACGTAGATCTGTTTCTCTACGACATCAAAGCGATTGATCCCGTTCTGCACAAAAAAGGAACGGGTGTGAGTAACGAAGTGATTTTACGAAATCTCGAGTATTTACTTAGAGCCGGAAAACAGATCACGGTTCGTACGCCCGTGATACCGGGGTTCAACGAAGGAGCGGAGTGCGAACGAATCAAGAGATATTGTGATGCGCGTACTTTATCCGTTGAATTTCTTTCGTATCATACATTTGGAGAGGATAAAAAGAACGCACTGAATGCCACTGCGCTTGACGGGAAAAACAAACACGACGAAACGCAGGTACTGAAAAACAGGTATCCGTACAATTCTGTTTTTACCGCTTCCGACGGATTAGCAACCGTAATGGTTTATATTCCGAAGTTTTATCTGGACGAAGTGATCCGGGGCACATCCCACACTTTGCATCCCGCGTTTGTTGTAAACGGTAAGGAACTGGACGGTATCTATGTATCGAAATTCCAAAACGTTGTGATAGACGGCCGCGCACATTCCTTGCCCGATCGTGATCCCGCTGTACATATCAATTATGATACGGCAGAGTTTGTTTGTAAGAGCTGCGGCGAGGGCTTTCACCTTATGACCGCTGCGGAATGGGGTGCCATTGCATTGCTTTGCCAAAAAAACAGGTGGTTTCCATACGGTAACAATGATTTTGGAAAAGATATTCGTGAAACAGAGGTCACCGCGCGTATTTCTTATCATACCGGCGATGGGAAGGTGTGCAGAGTTGCTACGGGAACAGGACCCGTAGAGTGGAGCCATAATCGACGCGCCGATGGCATTTATGACTTGAACGGCAATGTTTGGGAATGGAATAGCGGTATCAGACTGGTGTACGGTGAATTGCAAATTGCACCTTATCAAAATGCGGATTGGTGTGCCATCGATGCCAAAACCGGAGAATGGTTATCCCCGGACGGCAATGGCACCACGAAAAACAGTGTCAAGTTGGATTTTGTGGATGGTTTGTGGCAGTTTATAAGCGGAATGATCACTTCACTTGTCGATGGAGCGCGTTTTTGTGCCTTTGCTGATGTTACGGCACATCCGTCGCTGTGCAAGCACGCCAAGGAGCTGCTTTATGCATTCGGACTGCTGCCAAACGGCGAATGCGAAGAGCAACAGATGGTATCGCTATATGCGAACAACGGCGCTGCCGAGCGTATGGCGTTCCGCGGTGGAAGATGGGGACAGGGCAGAAATGCAGGCGTTTTGAAGCTATGCTTTGACGATCCCAGAAGCTATACCGGTGAAGCCGTCGGCTTTCGATCTGTATACCATCTGTAAACGCCAATATTATTTTACTCACCATCATAACGAAAAGGTAGACGCATAGTGCTTTTCTATGTGTCTACCTTTATTTTTTAATTTCACATTATGAGTCATTCATAAACGTTTTTAAAACAATGAGATCGGGAGTACGTCCGACGTTTTCCATTCCGGTGTACTCCCGATTTGGTTTTTTAGAAAAAAGTTGTTAAATTTTTGACAAATCGGCAGTTATTTTGCAAAAACCTATTTACAAACGCAAAAAAGTGTGATATACTAATATCAGTTCCTGACATTAAGCTGTGTGCTGCGTGAAAGGATGCGAACATAAACAAACTGCGTCAAGGGCAATTTCGGCTTTGGCGTTTGTTTCGGTGCCGCATCCTGCAGGATGTGGCATTTCTTTTTTGGAGGTGAAATACAATGGACACACGAGTTGCTGTGATGAGCATTATTGTGGAGGACGGAAGCTCCGTCGAGCGCATCAACGCGCTGTTGCACGAGCATGGAGAATATATCATTGGCAGAATGGGAATCCCGTACCGCAAGCGCGGCATCAATATCATCAGCATCGCCCTGGATGCGCCTCAAAATACCATTTCCGCTTTATCCGGAAAAATCGGGAGCTTGACGGGCGTCAGCGTCAAGACAGCTTATTCGGGGATACAAGCGCATGAGTAAAGAGCTTTTGAAGCTGATCGATCAGCTTGCTCTTACGCACTCGCTGACGCTTGACGAGTACCAAGCCCTGATCGAAGGGCACACCGAAGAGCTTGCCGCCTACGCCGCCGATTTGGCGTGCCGAGTTCGTCGCAAGATCTACGGAAACAGCGTGTTCATCCGAGGCTTGATCGAAATCAGCAATTACTGTAAAAACGATTGCCTTTATTGCGGCATCCGCCGAAGCAACCGTAACTGCCAACGCTACCGCCTGGATGCCGACGAGATCCTGCAATGCTGTGACAACGGCTATGCGCTCGGCTTTCGCACCTTTGTGTTACAGGGGGGAGAGGATGTATTTTTTGACGATGCATTCCTTTGTGATTTGCTCCAAAGAATCAAAACGAACCATCCGGAGTGTGCAATCACCCTTTCTTTGGGGGAGCGCTCACGCGAAAGCTATGAAAAATTACGCGCGGCAGGCGCGGACAGATATTTATTGCGCCACGAGACCGCCGATGAAGAGCATTACAAAAAGCTTCATCCTTCTTCCATGCAATTTCAAAATCGCATGCGCTGCCTTGCGGATCTGAAGGAGCTTGGCTACCAGGTGGGATGCGGATTTATGGTCGGCTCGCCTTATCAGACAACCGAGACACTTGCCAAGGATCTGAAATTTATCGAGACCTTTTCGCCGGATATGTGCGGCATCGGTCCTTTTATTCCGCAGGCGGATACACCGTTTGGCAAGGAGACGGCGGGTACCTTGGAGCTGACCTGCTATCTGCTCTCACTCATCCGGTTGATCAAACCCAATCTTCTCCTGCCCTCCACCACCGCGCTTGGAACCATCCATCCGTTTGGAAGGGAGAAGGGGATCGAGGCGGGCGCAAACGTGGTCATGCCAAATCTCTCGCCACAGTCCGTCAGAAAAAAATACACCTTGTATGATAATAAGATCGTCGACGGATCGGAAGCCGCGGAATGCAAGGCAGAGCTTGCGGCAAGGATGGCTTCAATCGGCTATGAGGTCGTGACCGACCGCGGCGACATTAAAAAAACAGAATTTCAATAATATCAAATACACATCTCGGTCGAAACGTATTTTCGACGCGAAGAAAGGAACCGCTATGACAACCTATAATCCAAAATCTATGAAGGCAGAGGAATTTATTTCCGATGCGGAAATTCGCGAAACTCTGGCATATGCCGAAGCAAATAAAAACAATCTTGCTTTGATCGAGCAGATTTTAGAAAAGGCAAAGCCGCAAAAAACGGCTACCGGCTATACCTGCGCAGGTCTTTCTCATCGCGAGGCATCGGTCCTGCTTGCATGCGATATTCCCGAGGTGAATGAAAAGATCTATCAGATTGCCGAGGAGATCAAGCTTGCATTTTACGGCAACCGCATCGTTATTTTTGCACCGCTGTATCTTTCCAATTACTGCGTCAACGGTTGCGTGTATTGCCCCTATCATCTGAAAAACAAGACCATTCCGCGCAAAAAGCTGACGCAGGAGGAGGTCAAAGCCGAGGTCATTGCCCTGCAGGATATGGGGCATAAGAGACTTGCCATTGAGGCGGGCGAGGACCCTGTCAATAACCCCATCGAGTACATCCTCGAGTGTATCAATACCATTTACAGCGTTCACCATAAAAACGGTGATATCCGCCGTGTCAACGTTAACATTGCGGCTACCACGGTAGAAAACTACCGCAAGCTTCGCGATGCGGGCATCGGTACTTACATCCTCTTCCAGGAGACTTACCACAAGGAAAGCTACGAGCAGCTGCACCCCACGGGACCCAAGCACAATTACGCCTACCACACCGAGGCGATGGACCGCGCAATGGAGGGCGGCATCGACGACGTCGGACTTGGCGTTTTGTTTGGGTTGGAGCTGTATAAGTACGAATTCGCAGGGCTTTTGATGCATGCCGAGCACCTGGAGGCGGTGCACGGTGTAGGACCTCACACCATCAGCGTTCCGCGCCTGAAGCGTGCGGACGATATCGATCCCGACCAGTTCGACAACGGCATCGACGATGAGACCTTTGCAAAGATCACCGCATGCATCCGCCTTGCCGTTCCGTACACGGGTATCATCATCTCCACGCGCGAAAACGAAAAGGTGCGCACCAAGCTGTTGAATATGGGCGTGTCTCAGGTTTCGGGTGGATCGAGAACCTCGGTTGGCGGCTATGCGGGCTATAACGCCGACGAGCGCCCCCACGATACCGAGCAGTTTGACGTTTCCGATCAACGCTCCTTGGATGAGGTGGTTTGCTGGCTGATGGAAAACGGACACATTCCATCCTTCTGCACCGCGTGCTACCGCGAAGGTCGTACGGGTGACCGCT
This sequence comes from Clostridia bacterium, assembly GCA_017453305.1. Taxonomy (GTDB): domain Bacteria; phylum Bacillota; class Clostridia; order Oscillospirales; family CAG-272; genus UMGS1865. Next base: position 3,501 of record JAFTKJ010000012.1, on the reverse strand, counting down.
TTATGAGCTTGTGCAAGTCGGGGCAGATCTTAAACTGCTGCCACCCGAACGCGCTGATGACCCTGACCGAGTATCTGGTTGATTATGCCTCGGATAAGACGCGAAAGATCGGATATGAAATGATTGAAAAAGAACTGAACCGCATCCCGAAGGAAAAGGTACGCGCCATTGCGGAGAAGAACATCGAGGATATCAAAAACTCCAATCGCCGTGATTTCAGATTTTAACCAAACGGAGGCAAATATATGGGATTGAATGACGTTGTTTCCGCAGAGCGACTGCACGTTGGCTTTTTCGGATTGCGCAATGCGGGAAAATCAAGCCTGCTCAACGCAGTTACGGGGCAGAGCATGTCCGTTGTATCCGACGTAAAGGGAACCACCACCGACCCCGTCAAAAAGGCAATGGAGCTGTTGCCACTGGGACCTGTATTGATGATCGATACCCCCGGCTTGGACGATGAGGGAGACCTTGGGCAGATGCGTGTGGAGAAGGCAAGGCAAATCCTTGCCCAAACCGATCTTGCCGTGCTGGTGCTGGACGCCGGCATTGGCATGCAAGACGAGGATCGCACAATCGTCAAAGAGCTGCAGGAGCGCAAAATTCCTTACGTGATCGCATACAACAAGGCAGATCGGCTGTTAGAGCGTCCCAAGCTTGAGGGAGACGCACTTTACGTCAGCGCCGTAAGCGGAGAAGGAATTGAACAACTGAAGGAGCTGCTTGGAACGTTTGCAAAGAAATTGCAAGCCCCCAAATACGTGGTGCGCGATCTGCTGTCTGTGGGTGACGTTGTGGTCCTTGTGACTCCGATCGACGAATCCGCCCCCAAGGGAAGACTGATCCTGCCCCAGCAAATGGTTTTGCGAGAGGTTCTGGATGCGCACGCCATCGCCGTGGTATGTCAGGAGACTGAGCTTGCCAAAACGATGCAAAAGTTAGGATGCAAGCCGCGTATGGTGATCACCGATTCACAGGTGTTCGGCAAGGTGGCAAAAAATACGCCGCAGGATGTTCCGCTGACCTCGTTTTCCATTCTGATGGCACGTTACAAGGGAGATTTGAAGGAGCTGGTGCACGGCTTTACGGTTCTTAAGAGCTTGAAGGAGGGTGATCGCGTGCTGATCTCCGAAGGATGCACGCATCATCGGCAGTGCAATGATATCGGTACGGTAAAAATGCCGAAATGGATCGAGGATTTCTCGGGTGTGAAGCCGGAGTATCACTTTACCTCGGGCGGAGAATTTCCAAGCGAATTGATCGATTATCGTGTGATCGTACATTGCGGCGGCTGTATGCTCAACGAGGCTGAAATGAAGCATAGGATCGCATGTGCCGCCACTGCAGGCGTGCCGATCGTCAACTATGGCATTGCCATTGCAGGTATGCACGGAATTCTTGCTCGCAGTCTGGAGCTGTTTCCCGACGTGTTGTCCTTGTTGGAAGAGCGGGAGTAATCTGCTACGATTGAACAAAATATAAAAGAGCAGGGGAAGCGCAATTGCGCTTCCCCTGCCGAATTCATACCGTGCAGGTATTATTCATAGAGCTTGCCCATCTTGAGCAGTCTCTCATACTTTGCCTTTGCGTTGGACTCTGCCTTCTGGAAGAGGTCTGCTGCTCTTTCAGGGAAGGACTGAGCCAGACGAGCGTAACGAGCCTCGGACTTGATGAACTCTACGTAGTCTGCCGTAGGAGCCTTGGAGTCGATGGAGAGCTTGTTGGACTCGAGCGTGGGGTTGTAACGGAACATCTGCCAGTAGCCTGCTTCAACAGCCTTCTTCATTTCGAGCTGGCAGTTCTGCATGGTGCCCTTGATACCGTGCATTTCGCAAGGAGCGTAACCGATGATCAGGGAAGGACCGTGGTAAGCCTCAGCCTCCTTGAGTGCCTTGAGCAGCTGATTCATATCTGCGCCCATAGCAACCTGTGCAACGTATACGTAGCCGTAGGACATTGCAATTTCAGCAAGGTTCTTCTTGCCGATTGCCTTACCTGCTGCTGCGAACTGTGCAACCTGACCGATCTGAGAAGCCTTGGAAGCCTGTCCACCGGTGTTGGAGTAAACCTCGGTATCGAATACGAATACGTTCACGTCTTCGCCGGAAGCCAGAACGTGGTCCAGACCGCCAAAGCCGATATCGTATGCCCAACCGTCACCACCGAAGATCCATACGGACTTCTTGGAGAGGTATTCCTTCTCAGCAAGGATTGCGGGAGCTACGGGGCAACCCTCGGCAGCTGCCTTTTCCAGCTCAACAATGAGAGCCTTGGTAGCCTCGGTGTTAGCTTCGCCGTCGTCTGCGGTAGCAAAGTAGGTCTCTGCAGCAGCCTTGAACTCAGCGGATGCCTTGTCGGATGCAGCCATTTCCTTTACCTTGCCCATCAGGCGCTCGCGAATGGTCTTCTGACCCAGAGCAATACCCAAACCGTGCTCTGCGTTGTCCTCAAACAGGGAGTTGCCCCATGCAGGACCGCAGCCGGATTCCTTGTTTACGGTGTAGGGAGTTGCGGGAGCGGAGCCACCCCAAATGGAGGAGCATCCGGTCGCGTTGGAGATGTACATTCTCTCACCGAACAGCTGAGTAACGAGACGAGCGTAGGAGGTCTCTGCACAGCCTGCGCAGGAGCCGGAGAACTCAAGCAGGGGCTGCTTGAACTGGCTGCCCTTAACGGTTGCGTTGATAAGCTCCTTCTTCTCGGATACGTTAGCAACAGCGTAGTCCCAAGGAGCCTGCTGATCTGCCTGCGTGGAAGCGAGCACCATCTCAAGAGGATTGCCCATCTTGGGATTGTTGTTTACGGGGCACGCCTTTACGCACAGGGTACAACCCATACAGTCGGCGGGGGAGATGGACATGGTGAACTTGTAGTTGGTCTTAAGAACGGGCTTTGCTGCGAACTTGGTAGCCTCGGGAGCGTTTGCAGCCTCCTCCTCGGTCATAGCGAAGGGACGGATGCAGGCGTGAGGACATACGAACGCACAGTTGTTACACTGGATACAAGCCTCGGGGTTCCATACGGGAACGTATACGGCAACGCCGCGCTTCTCGGAAGCGGTAGAGCCCTGCGGGAAGGTACCGTCAACGTAATCCTTGAACGCGGAAACGGGGAGGCTGTCACCTGCCATTGCGTTGGTGGGATTTACAACGTTGTTGACGAACTTTTCAAGGTCAGCTCTCTTGCTCTGGAATGCAGCCTTGGGAGCGTCGGGAGTGCAGTTCTTCCAAGCCTCGGGAACCTTTACTTCAACGTAAGCGTCAGCGCCTGCGTCGATAGCGGCATAGTTGAGGTCAACGATTGCCTGACCCTTCTTGATGTAGGACTTGTAAGCTGCTTTCTTCATGTACTCGATTGCCTCGTCCTTGGGCAGGATGTTTGCCAGGGAGAAGAATGCGGACTGAAGAACGGTGTTCTTAACCTTTGCGTTACCGATCTGCTTGGTAGCAATGGTGGTAGCGTCAATGATGATGAACTTGACGTTGTTGTTTGCGATGTAAG